>NZ_DASZBY010000140.1:0-101714 GCF_035943795.1 Aliidongia sp.
TGCTTCCTGGAGTACGCCGAGAACGTGGGCAAGGCCTGGGAGGTCTCCGAGGCCCCGTTCAACGAGCACTGGTTCAGGGGCGTCGTCGCCAAGGGAATAACGTTCCGTTGGACCGACAGGATGGTTGGGGGATCCGACTGGTATCTGCAGGACCGCGCTTACAAGGCCCAGGTCGTAACCTACTCGATCGCCTGGCTGGTGCATTATCTCCACAACCAGGGGCTCGAACTCGATCTCAACGTCATTTGGCAACGTCAGGAGCTGCCGGAAGAGATTGGCGGCGTCCTTCGACAGATCGCACCGCAGGTTGCCGCGACTGTGAAGGAGGCGCCGCCTCAGATGAAGAATGTCGGCGAATATTGCAAACAGCAGGCGTGCTGGGCGGCTGTATCCGCCTCGCAATACGAGTTCGAAGGGGCTCTGGAAGGCTTGGTGATTGACCGTGCGGAGGCTGAACGACAGCGACGAGAGGCCATTGCAACGAAAAAGGTCGACGCCGACATCGATTTCGACCGTGTGATCGTTGCCATGTTGTCGAATACCGAGCCATGCCTGGATTTTGCCCGGTCGAAACGCCTTCTGAGCCCCAAGTCTGATGCTGCGCTGCGGCGACTCAGCCGCGGGGATATTCGCCTTTCGGCGATGGAGCGTAGCGCCTTGAAGCATATGCTTGAAAAGATGCAGCAAGCGGGTTTCGAGCTTCCTTCGGTGACCGCCCAGACAGGGAGTGTGTAAAGCCTGTTGATGTCGGTCAACAAGGGCCCGGGCGACAGCGCACCAATTGATCGCCGCGTAAAGGTTGGAAGGGTGACCACCAACCCTCGGCGCTATGTGGCTGCCCTCTCCCGCCAAGTAGATCGGGAGAAGGCTCGGCCGGTCTTGTTGTTTACTAGGTCGACACCATTGGAATTCGCTTCTTACCTGAGGCGATATTCCCGTCCGCCGATCTTAATCAAAAAGCCCGATTTTTTGAGGACGATCTTCACATCGAGTTCACTCAAATCGATCTCCGTACCGGCGAATTTCCTGGCTTCCTCGACCAACTCGTCGATTGTAAAAGTTGATTCCGGCGTAACCGTAAGTGAAAGAGCGGCAATCTCCAGTAGTGTAACAATTGCTTCTAAGTCTTTTGAATGCATTCGAGAGTTACCACGAACGCGACGACCATCGTGCAGGTCGAATCTTTCCGCGGCAATGTCGAGATCGTAGGCCATGTCAGTTCTCCCCGACTCGAGTTGTATCATGTTTCTTATATTGTCTTGAGGCTTGTCGCCGGCAAGCAAGGTCTCTGCGGCTTGATTTACCGCCGTCATCGCACTCGACCAAGGTTGACCACTCGGCCGCCGGCCGCGCGGCAGTCGGTGATATTCGGCGTCGTCATTCGCCAGAAGCGATAGCGCATCCCACCGGTCTGATTGAAGCAAGGCCAGTAGCTTCGCTCCAGGCAGTTCTCCGCCAAGCGCAGCGGCCCGCCGAATACCCCGAGCGAGAACGTCATGGAAGGGCTGTTTGATCTCCGCGACATTTGGTCCCTGGCCCTCGCACAAAGCAGCTACGATCATCATTCCGGAGCGCGGCCCGATTGCGCACTCGAAAACATCCGGCCGATACATAGCATGCAAATTGTCCGCCAAACCCAGGCGGCGAAGCGGAAGCGGATGGTGGTCGATCAAAAAGAATTTCTTTTCCGGACGCTCGCGAACAAAATCGACGAGCGCGGAAGCCTCACTATCGAAAGTGGCTGGTGCAAACATGATGTCTACAAAGAAGACCAGATCAGCGTCGTCGATCTCTTTGAACGACTCTAGTTGCATCCATGCTTTGTGATCTTTGGTGCGCGCCGGATCGACGATGGCGGTGACGTCGAAGCTTTCAATCAGCTCCAGATTTCGGCGGACCTGTTCAGCGATTAGATGCCCGTCCGCATCGGCATGACCGATAACCACAACGCGCTGGGTCATGGTGCGCATCCCAATTGCCTTGCGAGCGTCACGGGGACGGTGAACGAGACCTTTGCTTTCGCGCGGCCATCTTCCACGCCACCTAACGACGCCAATCGCCCTACTACGGACTTATCCCAAGCCTTGTCAAATGCAGTTTGAGTCAGGGTGGGGAGCTTCATATGAGCCAGATTCACCTTGACGGTAGGTTGGCCAGTCTTGGGATCGCTCGGCAGCGGAGCTCCGAGGAAAATCTCGAATCCAACGATGGGGGCTCTACGGGTCGCCGGAAAATTCTCGAACGGACCGAGGATAAGAACCTCTGATGGGACCCAGCCGTCCCCAAACTGCAAATCCCGAGCAACGTGAATGGCGACCATCTTTCCGGCGGGTGTGTTTTCGAGCGGGCTTGTGGTCACGCTCCACCGCGGCTTCTCACCGAGCGCCAGCGCTACGCGGCACAGTCTTGCAAGGCTGGATATGCCGGGAAACAAGAGGGCCGCCGCAGATACGTCGGGCGCATCGATGAGTTGCTGGACTCGGTCCGCGATGCGTGTCGCGATCGTATCTGGGGTTCCTATCCCGGACAGGCGCTCGACAGCCTGTTCGTGTCGTTCCGGATGCAGGCTCACGATGCGTGCAAACATGCAACCCACCGGAAGACCCTTCCTCCAATCAAGGTATTTCTTTTCTGGAGACATGTGCTCTTTCCCGCCCCGATAGATTCGGTATAAAGCGAAGTTCCATCGGTTGCAATCATGCAAAATATGCCTCGCTCGGCATTTGTGCCACAACCAATAGGAGGACGTCGCCCCGCCGGCACTAGATGCAGACGGTTGGTACGAGTTGGAAATGCCGAAAATTCGTCAGACGATCGAGCGACGCTTGTTTTTCTTGATCCCCCCACTCGCCGCACGGTTTAGTGTGGAAGGCACGTAATCAATAAGAAATTTTTGGTCAGCTCTTTATCTGTAATGCCCTAATGGCCGATGAGAATTTGAGTCGGTGATCCTGTACTTCCATCGCTCCATAAAATTTCAATATCTGTCCGCTTCTAACGAACCCGCATCTGCTCGCGGATCCCGCGCTTCGCCGCCCATTCCTCGACCGCCTCGATCAATAGGTCGTGAACCTTCCGATCGGCGCCGATCGCGAACCGCTTCAGTTCCTTATGGCCAGCGGGGTTCAGATACAGCACGACTTGGTCGGCCCGGTCGCGCATTCGCGGCGGCCGGGCCGGCTGCTGGTCCGCGGCCGCAGCCCCTGCAGGCGCCAGCGGCGCTGTCGGTGCGACCATCAAGCTTGGATACGCTGTGGGAGCTTTCTTCGCCATGCTAGTCTCCTGGTAACCTATGATACTGGTATCATAGCCTTCACCCACCCCCAAGCAGCTGCGACTTCGGCCGCGGCCTTCGAGCTTGGCTCGCGCTCTGAGGCTGTCAGACCCTCGGCCGCCGCATAAGGATGCGAAATCAGCTGGGTCATCTGCCCGGGCCAGATCGGCAGGCGGAACGCGGTCAGCGCCGAACGCGCCAAGCTCAGGGCCGCGGCCCGCGGCGGGCACTTGTTCAACAGGATCCCGGCCGGTCGGCCGAGGGCCTGAACGATCCCGACTGTGGCGCCGATCGCCTCTAGATCCTCGGGGAATGGCCCTGTCACCAACAGCGCGGCGTCGCACATCTCCGCCGCCTGGGCAATCGTCGCCTGGGCATGGGGAGGTGTGTCAATCACGACCATGTCTGCTCCGCGGCCGGCGAGCTCGGCCAGCTGCTGGCGCAGCGTGAGGCTACCGAGGTCGACGACGGTTGGCGCCGGTGCCGCGCGGCGTTGAGCCCAGCGAACGCAGGTCCCTTGCGGGTCCGCGTCGATGATGGCTGTCGGCCGGCCGTCAAGCAGAGCGGCGACTGCAATCGAACGGGCGACGGCCGATTTCCCGACGCCGCCCTTCTGGGCGAGGATGGCGAGAACCTTCATGTTAGTCTCCTATGATCCATGGATACTAGTACGGATGATTTGCGACGCTGTTCAGCCTCGACCGGTTGGACGAGACTGGGTGTCGGCCGGGGAATTCAGCGGCGAAAAGTCGGTTGCCGACCTGTAGGCAAAGCGCTCTCACCACCGCTCCGGTGGTGTGGTGTGAGGTCAGAAGGGCGGTTCGACCCCCGGCGGAAGGAGAATTCGGCTCGGAGCGGTCGCTGCGGGCGACCGCAAGTCGGCCGACCAGGCCGACGCTGCATTCTGTGAACAGGTCGAAAGGGTTATTAAGGAATTGGCGCCGGTTCCGTGCCGATTGACGGTCTCAGGTGGTTCGGAAATCAGATAGGCGTTGCTGGCAACAATAGGTCGGCGCTTGCCATCCCGGCACAGCCCCTGCCGCTGACGGCGCGGCACGATCTCGATAAAGCCGGCGAGCTCCAGCCGCTGGACCGCCAGCTGGACCGTCGAGCGCGTGCGATCGGCTTCCTCGGCGATCCGCTTCAGGCTTGGAAAACAGGCCCCCGTTTCCCAATTCTGAAGGCGGAGCAGCGCAGCGAGGATGTCGACCCCAGACTCGGCCAGGGGGCCGCAATGCTGGCCCTTCTGGCGATGTTCGCGATTGTAGATCCGGGCGGCATTGAGCAGCTTCGCCCCCTTGTTGCGATCGAGTGCGGGTCGCCAATTTGGATGGCCATATATCCAAGCCTCCCGGCGACGGGCCCGTCGGGGCTGGCGTGTGCGGTACGCTTTGGCATAGCCGCCCCAGGTCGAGAATTTCGCTTCTCGCGTTGGATGTGCTTCTTTCGCCGTGATTTCGGCGACGATTGTGTCCGCGCGTCGCCGGTCATCGATGACCAGCTGATTCATGGATAGCCGACGGAGCAGCTCGTTGCCTCTCACCGTTTCTGGATGCCGATTTGGCTGTATGCCTTCGATGGTGGACATGACTTCTTCCTTCGCGCCCTGAGGGCGTGTGCGGAGAAGGGCGAAGCGGCGGACAAAGCTCGGGCGTCCGCGGAAACGGGTTCCACGCTTGACGAGGTCGGCGATGTTTGGGAGGATCGGTTTACCAGACGCGATCCATCCCGGTTTCATCGCCGGTCCACGGCCCCGCCCTTCGTTGAGCGGGGTCGTTGTGTTTTGGGGCAGCGAGGGAAGGGCTACGTCATGGCGACCCTCCCGCCGATCGGGGAGGGGATGCCGCCGGCACCGACCGAGTCGATCCCAACAGCTGACGGTCAGCGGCCCATCCTTCCGAACGGGCCGCTACCTGTCCGGCATCATCGGATCGCGGGCTCTCGAGCCCGACTCGCGACCGGAACAGTGTGGCAACCAGTGTGTCAATCTTGCGCCGAAATGCCGGCGTGTTCTTGCGCTGTTCTGCGCGACTCTGCGCCATACAGGCAAGCGCGGGCGCGCTAAGTGACTGACAGATATAGGGAAAAGTTGGTGCACCCGACACGATTCGAACGTGTGGCCTCTGCCTTCGGAGGGCAGCGCTCTATCCAGCTGAGCTACGGGTGCAGCGCATGCGCGAAAGCCGGGAACCGGCGGCGCGGATAGTGGGGCGAAGCTAGCCTGAACCGGCGGTCGGGCTCAACCCCCTAAATCGCATGGCGGGCGGGCGCGTCAGGAGGCGGGCGGGAAGTGGGCTGCCGCCAGGTCGGCACCGCTGGGCAGCGGGGCGTGGTGATCGGCGATCCAGGCGACCACGTCGGCATCGACGGTCCGCGCCTCCAGATCGCGCAGCAGCAGATGCCATCCCTGGGCGTAATAGGCGAGCCGCTGAGTCCCGTCGGCGGTCCGGGGCAGGCGGACCATCAGGTCGGCGATCGGCGTCTTGGGGATAACCTGGTCCTTGGCGCCATACAGCACCAGCAGGGGCTGGGTCACCTGGGGTGCCGCCGCCAATCCCTGGTCCATCAGGTCGACCAGCCCGTAGATCGAATCGGTGCGGGTGGCATGAATGTAAAGCGGGTCACGGCCCAGCTTGCGCAGCAACGGGATGTTGTCTGACGCGAGCACGCCCAGGCCGCGGCCGGTGAAGCTCATCGCCGGGATCACCCGGACGCTGGCCCAGAGCACGGCCCGGTTCACGAGCGGCTGGGTCTCGCGTGCCCAGATCGCCGGGGGCGCCAGGATCGCCCCGTCCGGCAGGTCGGGGCCGCCGTCGCCCAAGGTCGCCAGCACGACCGCGCCCCCCATGCTGCAGCCCAGCGCATAGACCGGCACGCCGGGCAGTCGCGCGCGCACCAGCCGGATCGCGGTGCGCAGATCGCGCTTCATCGTTTCCGCCCCCGGCCAGCGCCCGGGATTGTCCGAATGACCGAAGCCGCGCTGGTCATAGGCGAAGGTGGCGATGCCCCGTTCGGCCAGATAGGCACCGGGATCGGCGAATTCTTCCGAATAGTCGTCGAAGCCGTGCAGCGCCACGATCGCCGCCTTGGGCGGCACGGGATGGCCCATGGCATCGGTCGGCATCCAGGTCTGGAGCACCAGCGCCTGACCGTCGTCGGTGATGAGATGGCTTTCGGTCAGGCCTGCATAGGGGATCTGGCCAGGACCCAGCGGGCGGGCCGAGGTCGGCGAGTCCTGGAAATCGGGCGGGGCGCAGGCGCAGAGCATCGCTGCCAGGGCCAAAGATGCGAGGCCGAGAAGCCGCCCGCCCCACCGCATCGGCGCGTCAGCGCCCGCCGACGCCGGCGCGCTGGTCCGCCTGGCTGCCGGTCAACTGCAGGAAAATGTCCTGGAGATTGGTTTCCTCGGTCGAGACGTCGAGGATGCCGTAGCCCGCCTCGCCGACCGCGGCGAGCAGGGGTCCCAACTGCGTGCAACTCGGCTGATAGCGCAAGCGGAGGCGGGACGGCGCAGAGCGCTCGAACCCCAGCACCCTCAGCCGATCCGGCAGCGGTTCCGGGTCGGCACTCAGGCTGAGGATGATTTCCTTGGCATCGAGCCGGCGCAGCAGCGCCTCGGTCGAATCATGGGCGACCAGCCGCCCGTGATCGATGATGGCGATCCGATCGCACAGTTCCTGCGCCTCTTCCAGGTAATGGGTGGTCAGCAGGATCGTCGTGCCGCCCCGGTTCAGTTCGCGGATATAGGCCCAGAGCGTCTGCCGCAGCTCGACGTCGACGCCGGCCGTCGGCTCGTCCAGCACCAGGATCGGCGGGCTGTGGACCATGGCCTTGGCGACCATCAGCCGCCGGCGCATGCCGCCCGACAAGGTGCGGGCATAGGCCTTGGCCTTGTCGGCCAGGCCGACCGCCGCCAGGATTTCCATGGTCCGTCGCTCGCGCTTCGGCACGCCGTAGAGCCCGGCCTGCAGGTCCAGGAGCTCGAACGGCGTGAAGAACGGATCGATGTTCAGTTCCTGCGGCACGACGCCGATGGCCGCACGCGACTGGCGCGGCTCCTGGTCGACGTCGTGGGTCCAGATGCGGGCGGAGCCGCCGGTCTTGACCACCAGGCCGGCCAGGATGTTGATCATGGTCGACTTGCCGGCGCCATTGGGTCCCAACAGGCCGAACATGGCGCCGCGCGGAACCTTGAGGTCGATGCGATCGAGCGCCGTCACCGCGCCGAACTTGCCGCGCGGCGCGTAGGTCTTGCTCAAGCCGTCGAGCTGCAGGGCGAATTCCGGCAGGCCGGGAGCCGTCGCGACGGCCGCGGATGAAAGCATGGCGAGAGGGGCGGGAGAGGCAGTCATTGATTGTGTCCGGGCAATGGGTATCATCCCGCGCCGACGAGGGTCAATCTCGCGCACTGTCGCGGGTTGGCCTCTGCCCCTTTTCTCCACGCCCTGGGATGACCCAAGCGATGACCACGCCGTTCGAGACCATCACCGTCGATACCAAGACCGTCGGCTGCAGCGGCAGCGGCGGGGCGGTCGGCGGCCATCCGCTCGTCTATCTGAACCTGTCGCCGGCGGGCCA
The DNA here is from genome assembly GCF_035943795.1 of Aliidongia sp. Taxonomy (NCBI): domain Bacteria; kingdom Pseudomonadati; phylum Pseudomonadota; class Alphaproteobacteria; order Rhodospirillales; family Dongiaceae; genus Aliidongia; species Aliidongia sp. The sequence goes on from NZ_DASZBY010000140.1 coordinate 7,853, forward strand.
GGCCGAATGCCCCTATTGCTCGCGCCTGTTCGTCTACGAGGCGTCCAAGGACGGCAGCGCCCACGCGCATTGATTGCTTTGTGACAACGTCATGGCCGGGCTCGACCCCGCCGTCCACGTGGCCGGGCAGCGCGCCGTAAATCCCGAGGTCGGCTGCGGCGGCACTGCGTGCATGCCCGGGTCGAGCCCGGGCACGACGAATGATTGATTGAGGATGCCGTACATTCCCCCCGGTGAATGACGGACGAAAGAAAAGGAAGCCATCTTGTCCGACTGTCCCGTGCCGCCGCGTCACGTCTATCTGGTCGACGGATCGGGCTTCATCTTCCGCGCCTTCCACGCCCTGCCGCCGCTGAACCGGGCGGACGGCACCCCGGTCAATGCCGTGCTCGGCTTCTCGAACATGCTGCTGAAGCTGATCGGCGAGACCGATGCCGACCATATCGCCGTCATCTTCGACGCCTCGCGGCTGACCTTCCGCAACCGGCTCTATGACCAGTACAAGGCGCATCGCCCGGAGGCCCCGCCCGAGCTGATCCCGCAATTCCGCCTGGTGCGCGAGGCGACCGAGGCGTTCAACATCGCCCAGGTCGAGATGGTCGATTATGAAGCCGACGACCTGATCGCGACCTATGCCCGCCTCGCCTGCGCGGCCGGTGCGACCGTCACCATCGTCTCGTCCGACAAGGACCTGATGCAGTTGGTCGGCAATGGCGTCACCATGTTCGACCCGCTGAAGCAGCGGATGATCGGCCCGGACGAGGTGCGCGAGAAGTTCGGCGTCGGGCCGGAGCAGGTCGTCGACGTCCAGGCGCTGTGTGGCGACTCGGTCGACAACGTGCCGGGCGTGCCCGGCATCGGCGTCAAGACCGCGGCCGAACTGATCAACACCTATGGCACGCTCGAGGCGCTGCTGGAACGTGCGCCGGAGATCAAGCAGCCGAAGCGGCGCCAATCGCTGATCGATTTCGCCGAGCAGGCACGCATCTCCAAGACGCTGGTCCAGCTGAAGAACGACGTCGAAGTGCCGGTGCCGCTGGCCGACCTGTGCCTGCGGCCGAACGATCCGGGCAAGCTGATCGGCTTCCTGCAGGCCCAAGGCTTCCGCCAGCTGGTCACCCGCGTGCAATCGCGCAATCCAGGCGCGGTCGCAGCTTCGGCAGCGGTGCCGGTAGCGCCGATGGCGCTCAGCAGCGATTCGGCCGTCCCGCCCTCGTCCGTCGAAAAGCGCTACGAGTTGGTGCAGACCGAGGCCGATCTCGATCGCTGGATCGCGCGCGCCTATGTCGAGGGCACGGTCGCGTTCGATACCGAGACGACGGCGCTCGACGCCGTGCTCGCCGAGATGGTGGGCATCTCGCTTGCGGTGGCGCCGGGCGAGGCCTGCTACATTCCGCTGGGCCATGTCGGCGAGGCGGCAGGCGAGCTCAATCTGAGCGGGGCCGAGCGGCCGCTGCAGCTTTCGTTCGAGGTGGCGCTGGCCAGGCTGAAGCCGCTGCTGGAAGACCCGGCCGTACTCAAGGTCGCCCACAACGGCAAATACGACATCCAGATCTTCCGCAGCCATGGCATCGAAGTGGCGCCGGTCGACTGCACCATGCTGCTCGCCAACACGCTGGAGGCGGGCGCCCATGGCATGGGCATGGACGAGCTGGCGCTAATCTATTTCGATTACGAAACGATCAAGTACAAGGATGTGGCCGGCAGTGGCAAGAGCCACAAGGGCTTCGCCGCGGTCGCGTTGGATGCGGCACGCGACTATGCCGCCGAGGATGCCGACATCACGCTGCGGCTGCATCGGCTACTGAAGCCGCGGGTGCTGCGCGAGCGCATGGCGACGGTCTACGAGACGATCGAGCGGCCGCTGATGGGCGTCGTCGCCGGCATGGAACGCCATGGCATCAAGGTCGACCGGACCGAGCTGATGCGCCTGTCCGCGGATTTCGGCGAGCGCATGGCCGAATACGAGAAGCAGATCCATGAGCTGGCCGGCGGTGCGTTCAACATCGGATCGCCCAAGCAATTGGGCGAGGTGCTGTTCGACAAGCTGGGCCTGCCCGGCGGCAAGAAGGGCAAGAACGGCGCCTATGGCACGGATGCGGCCATTCTCGAAGAGTTGGCGGCCAGCCACGAGTTGCCGCGGCGGATGCTCGACTGGCGCCAGCTCGCCAAGCTGAAATCGACCTATGCCGACTCGCTGATCGAGCAGATCAATCCGAAGACCGGCCGGGTCCATACCAGTTTCTCGCTGGCCGGGGCCGCGACCGGGCGCCTCGCCTCGACGGATCCCAACCTGCAGAACATTCCGGTGCGAACCGAAGAGGGGCGCAAGATCCGCCGCGCCTTCGTGTCGGAACCCGGCAATGTGCTGCTGTCAGCCGATTATTCGCAGATCGAGCTCAGGCTGGCCGCCCATGTCGCCGATATCCCGGCCCTGAAGGACGCATTCCGCGACGGCCAGGACATTCACGCCATGACGGCCAGCCAGGTGTTCGGCGTGCCGGTCGAAGGTATGGACCCGATGGTTCGCCGACGCGCGAAGGCGATCAATTTCGGCATCATCTACGGCATCTCGGGCTTCGGCCTTGCCCAGCAACTCTCGATCTCGCCCGGCGAGGCGTCGGAGTTCATCAAGGCCTATTTCCTGCGCTTCCCCGAGATCCGCCACTACATGGACCAGACCAAGGCCTTCTGCCGCGAGCATGGCTATGTCACGACCCTGTTCGGCCGGAAATGCCATCTGCCGGGCATCAAGGATTCGAACCCGGCGCGCCGGGCCTTTTCCGAGCGTGCGGCGATCAACGCGCCGCTGCAGGGCGCCGCAGCCGATATCATCAAGCGCGCCATGATCCGGCTGCCCGACCGGCTCGAGGCCGAAGGCCTGTCGGCGCGCATGCTGCTGCAGGTCCATGACGAACTGGTGTTCGAGGTGCCCGAAGCCGAGGCGGCGCGGACGATTCCGGTGCTGAAGGAAGTAATGGAAGGCGCCTGTGCGCCGGTGGTCGAGTTGTCGCTGCCGCTCGTGGTCGAGGTCGGGCAGGCAACGAGCTGGGATGCGGCGCACTGACGGGGCGTGACAATTCACACTTGCGCAATCGCGCGGCGCGGGCTTAGGCTTTCCTTGGTCGTCAACAACCGAAAGGAGGTGATCTCGTGTCAACGTCGAAAGAATTGCTGGTGGCGTTCGCTGCGCCCGGGATCGCCGACGTGAGCGGGGTTCGCCTCGCCTGACGTCGCAGGGTTACGGGTAATGCGGGCCTAACCACCCGCAATTCCAGCGTGGGGCACGCGCCGGCACCGGACCGCAAGGTTTCGGTCGGTGGCTGTCCCGGAAAAGCGACCCCCGCGGGTTCCTCCGCGGGGGTCGTGCTTTTTGAGGCTCCGGACGGTTCAGCGCGCGGCGGCGACGAACGGCACCGTATAGAGCGTGCGTCCGCCGTCGAACTGGACCCAGAGCTTGTAGAGCCCCGGTTTCGGCACGGCGACGTGCAGCATCATATCGGGCGAGATCGCCGCCGCAGATGGCTCGTGCGGCATCGCCATACCCGGCATCTCGTGGCTGGCCATGTCCCGCCCGCCCGCCATGGCGCTCGCCGCCATCGGATGGACATGGACGTAGTCGAGGCCGTCCGCGGCGATCAGCACGACATGGGCGCCGACGCCCAGGAACGGTTTCAGGTCCTTCGCCGGTTTGCCGTTTTCGGCGATGTGCAGGGTCAGCATCGATGGCTCGCCGGCCACCAGGTCGAGCGAGTCGAACGTGACCTGGAACGGACCGGAGTCGGCCGCGAGGATTCCGGGGCTGAGCTTCAGCGGCGGGGCGGCCGGCGCATCGCCGACCGGCAGCTCGAAGCGCAGCACCTGTTGCCCCAGCGTGTGGGGCATGGCGTCGACATAGATGTGGTAGAGCGCCGGCTTCGGGAAGCGGATGCGGACCTGGCCGTTGCCGTCGATCACATGGTCGACATGGTGATGGATGAAGACCGAGAAATCCTCGCTGATCGCGATGACGTGCATCGCCTTGCCCAGGTCGGGATCGTACTTGGTGACCGGCTTCGTCTGGCCGGTCTGCATCAGCCGGATGTCGAGCCGCAGGTCAGTCGGCTGACCTGCCGGCATGGCGGTCAAGGTCCCGGTCACCTTGGAGGTGGTGCCGGTGAGCGCGTTCTGACCTTGGATCACCGTGGCGGCGTCGGCTGGGTCCGTGAGGACGAGCGCGACCAGGCTCAGAAGGGCGGCGACGGCTTGGCGCGACCACGAAAGACGCTTCGACAAAAAGGGGGACTCCATCCTCGGCCATCGCAAATTTCGAGGATGGCGGGCGGGATCATGCCATAGGACGCGAGCCGAAATAACCCACCGCATCGGAAATCGCGAGGCGCCGATCGTGTCAAATCGGCGCCTCGCGCGGCAGCAGCCCGGATCAGGCGGCGGCGTGGATGCCGGCTGCCTTGATATCCGCCCCGACGTGTCCTTCGAACTGCTGGAAGTTCGCCTCGAAGCGCTTGGCGACCTGACGGGCTGCCTCGTCATAGGCCTTGCCGTCGGTCCAGGTCCGCTTGGCGTGCAGCACGTCGGTCGGCACGTCCGGCACGCCTTCCGGCACATGCAGGCCGAAATGCCCATCCTGCTGCATCGAACTGTCGGACAGGTTGCCGTCGAGTGCCGCGCGCACCATCGCCCGGGTGTGGGCGATGCGGATGCGCTCGCCGACGCCATAGGCGCCGCCGGACCAGCCGGTGTTGACCAGCCAGCACTTGACCTTGTTCTGGGCGATCCGCTCGCCCAGCATTTTGGCATAGACCGTCGGGTGGCGCGGCATGAAGGGGGCGCCGAAGCAGGTCGAGAAGGTCGCCTGCGGTTCGCTGCCCAGGCCCTTCTCGGTGCCGGCGACGCGTGCAGTGTAGCCAGACAGGAAATGATACATCGCCTGCTCGGGCGAAAGCCGGCTGATCGGCGGCAGCACGCCGAACGCGTCGGCGGTCAGCATGATCACCGTGTCCGGATGGTCGGCCATGCCCGTGGCGCTCGCGTTCGCAATGAAGTCGAGCGGATAGCAGGCACGGGTATTCTCGGTCAGGCGGCCGTCGTCCAGGTCGGCGATGCGCGTCGCGGGCTCCAGGACGACGTTCTCCAGCACGGTGCCGAACCGGCGGGTGGTCTCCCAGATCTCCGGCTCGGCTTGGCTCGACAGCTTGATGACCTTCGCGTAGCAGCCGCCCTCGAAATTGAAGATGCCGCGGGACGACCAGCCATGCTCGTCGTCGCCGATCAGCGTGCGGCTGCCATCGGCCGACAGCGTGGTCTTGCCGGTGCCCGACAGGCCGAAGAACACGGCCGACTTGCCGTTCCTGCCGATGTTGGCCGAGCAATGCATCGGCAGCACGCCACGATCGGGCAGGATGTAGTTGAGATAGCCGAACACCGACTTCTTGATCTCGCCGGCATAGCTGGTGCCGCCGATCAGCACGAGCCGCTTCTTGAAATTGACCAGCACGAAGGTCGAGGTGCGCAGCCCGTCGAACTCCGGCATGGCGACCAGGCCCGGCGCCTGCAGGATCGTCATCTCGGGCGCGAAACCGACCAGATCCTCGGGCGAGGGCCGGATGAACATGTTGCGGGCGAACAGGTTGTGCCAGGCCTGCTCGGTCACGACGCGCACGGGCAGGCGGAATTCCGGATCGGCACCGGCGAACACGTCGACGACATAGGCCGGGCGGCCCTGCAGATAGGCCAGCATGCGCTGGTGCACCATGTCGAACACCGCTTCGCTGACCGGCACGTTGACATCGCCCCAATTGACCGACGATTCGGTCACGGAATCGCGGACGATGTATTTGTCCTTGGGCGAGCGCCCGGTATGCTGGCCCGTGACGGCCACGAACGCGCCCCCGGCGGCGATCGTGCCTTCCCCCTGGCGGATGGCGTGCTCGTAGAGTTCCGGGACGGACAGATTATGGTGAATGGCCGCCAAATTGACGAGCCCGTGCCCGAGGGCCGTTTGCTTCTGCACTAGGGTATCTCCCGTTATGGTCGATCGCCGGACCGTTGACCGGTCTCGGCGTCGGTGATCGAGGCTTCATGGTTATCGCCAGGAGACCTCGATCGATCCTTGGAAACTGCCATCGCCGTTCGATGAACGCAATCTTCGGGGCGATGATCCGTCCGGCGTTGAGGTCCCGATAGGCGGTCGGCACGGAAGAATGGTCAAGCGGGATGTTTGCATCCTGGGGATGTGCCGGTAGAAATGATCGTTGTCTGATGATGAGGTCGCGATGGCTTGGGCTTGGTTGTTGTTGGCGGGGCTGCTCGAAGTGATGTGGGCCGGCGCGCTCAAGGCGAGCAACGAGTTCACCCGGTGGGTGCCGAACGTCGTGACGGCCATCGGGCTGATCGCGAGCCCCTGGTGCCTGTCGCGGGCCTTTCGCGAGATCCCGATGGGCACCGCTTACGCCATCTGGACCGGGATCGGTACCGCCGGTGTCGCCGTCGTCGGCATGGCACTCTACGACGAGCCGGTCAACCTGGCCCGCATGGGGTTCCTGGGCATGATCCTGGTCGGCATCGCGGGGTTGAAACTGATGGCCTAGAGAAAGCCATTTTCGCGGGCCATGGTGCCGATGGCCCGACGCGTCTATAACCGCCGGGTGGAACTTTGAGGATGGGGCCGATATCCCGTGGCGAACACGATCGCGCTGGTCGACGACGACCGCAATATTCTGGCTTCGGTGTCGATGACGCTCGAAGCCGAGGGTTTCCTGGTCCACTGCTACAATGACGGCGCCGAAGCGCTGAAGGGATTGGCGGCCAAGCCGGTCGACCTCGCGATCCTCGACATCAAGATGCCACGCATGGATGGCATGGAACTGCTGTCCAACCTGCGCAAGCAGGGCAGCCTGCCGGTCATCTTCCTGACGTCCAAGGACGACGAGATCGACGAGGCGCTGGGCCTGCGCATGGGCGCCGACGATTACATCACCAAGCCGTTCTCGCAGCGCCTGCTGATCGAGCGCATCCGGGCCCTGCTGCGCCGGGTCGAACTGGCCAAGGAAAAGCCCGCGACCGACGGCGACGCGCTGCTGACGCGCGGCGACCTGCTGCTCGACACCAGCCGACACCTCTGCACCTGGCGCGGCCGCCAGGTCGAATTGACCGTGACCGAATTCCTGATCCTGAAGTCGCTCGCCGCCCGTCCGGGCCACGTCAAGAACCGCGACCAGCTGATGGATGCGGCTTATGGTGAGCATATCTATGTCGACGATCGCACCATCGACAGCCACATCAAGCGGCTTCGCAAGAAGTTCAAGGTGATCGACGACGATTTCGGCCATATCGAGACCCTCTATGGCGTTGGTTACCGATATAAAGAAGCCTGACGGCGCCGCCAGTTCGCTGTCGGGCAGGAACGAGGCCGCGCACGGTGTGCGTCGGCTGCTAGCCCGGCCGCGCAAATTCGGGCAATTCTCGCTCAGCCGGCGCATGCTCGCGGTCAACGTGCTGGCGGTGGCCCTGCTGGGCGGCGGCATGCTGTATCTCGACCGCTACGAGACCGGCCTGATCGATACCGAGCTGCAGGCGCTGGCGACCCAGGGCGGCATCTTCGCCGGTGCGCTCAGCGAGGGCGCCACGCTGGAGGACCTGGGCGACCAGCCGGTGCTGGTGCCGAGCCTCGGCCAGGGATTGATGCGGCGCCTGGTCGAGCCGACCCGGATCCGCGCTCGCCTGTTCCTGCCGACCGGCGCCATGATCGCCGACAGCCGGACCATGCAGGGGCGCGGCGGCGCCATCCAGATCCAGGAGCTGGCGCCGCCTGACGACGCCGGTCCGGGGCTGCTGCGGCGAGCCGTCGACTGGGTCTCGAACCTGCTGCGGCGGCACGATCACCACCCGGCCTATGTCGAGCATGTCCATGCCACGGCGGCCGACTATGATGAAGTGGGCGACGCGCTCGAAGGCCATATCACGCGCAAGGTCCGCTCCGACCTCGATGGCGGGCTGGTGTTGAGCGCCGCGGTGCCGGTGAAGCGCTACAAGCAGGTCCTGGGCGCGGTGATGCTGCAGGTCGGCGGCGCCAGCCTGGAGCAGAAAGTCAATTCGGTCCGGGCCGACATCCTGCGCCTGTTCATGATCGTGTTGGCCGTCACGGTGGCGCTGTCGCTCTATCTGGCGGGCACGATCGCCCGGCCGGTGCGCAAGCTGGCCCAGGCGGCCTACGAGATCCGGCATGGCGACGGCCGCAAGGTCGATATTCCGGATTTCAGCCATCGCCATGACGAGATCGGCGAATTGTCGGTGGCGCTCACGGCCATGACCGCGGCGATCTTCCGGCGCATGGACGCGATCGAGCGGTTCGCCGCCGACGTGGCGCACGAGATCAAGAACCCGCTGACCTCGCTGCGCAGTGCCGTCGAGACCGCGACGCGCGTTCAGGATCCGAAGCAGCAGAAGCGCCTGATGGCGATCATCCAGGACGACGTGACGCGGCTCGACCGGCTGATCAGCGATATCTCCGACGCCTCGCGTCTCGATGCCGAGATGAGCCGGCTGGAGCGCTCGCCGGTCTCGCTCGCCGGCATGCTGGGCACCCTGGTCGATGTCCAGTCGACGACGCGCGACGAGAACGATCCGATCCTCGAATATCATCCGCTGGACGAGGGCGAGCGGCTCATGGTGCTGGGCAAGGAGGGGCGGCTGGTCCAGGTGTTCCGCAACCTGATCGGCAATGCCGCCTCTTTCAGTCCGCCGGGCGGGCGGATCCTGGTTCGCGCCGAGCGGCAGGGCCAGGAGATCCTCCTGTCGGTCGAGGACGAGGGGCCGGGCGTGCCGGACGGCAAGCTGGCGGCGATTTTCGACCGCTTCTATTCCGAACGCCCGGTCGGCGAGAAGTTCGGGACCCACTCCGGGCTGGGCCTGTCGATTTCCAAGCAGATCGTCGAGGCGCATGGCGGAACGATCTGGGCCGAGAATCGGCGCGACGATGCAGGTCAGGTGCAGGGTGCGCGGTTCTGCCTCCGCCTGCCGGCAGCGCGCTAGGCGGCCATGGCGCTGCATCACGGGACCGTGGTCGCTTTCCAGGGGCAGGGCGTGCTGTTGCGCGGCGCGCCGGGTGCCGGGAAATCCGATCTGGCGCTGCGCCTGATCGCGATCGGCGCGGAACTGGTCGCCGACGACCAGGTCGATCTGGTGGCCGAGCCGGAGGGCCTCGTCGCGCGCGCGCCACCGACCATCGCCGGGCTGATCGAGGTGCGCGGCATCGGCATCCGGTCGCTGCCCCACCGCGCCCGCGCCCTCGTCGCGCTGGTCGTCGACCTCGTGCCGTCGGATCAGGTCGAGCGGCTGCCGGACCCGGCGGTGCAACGGCTCGAAGGATGTGCGATCCCCTCGATATCGCTCGATCCGTTCGAGGCCTCGACGCCACTCAAGCTGTTGCTGGCGCTGGGCTTGTCGCCGACCGCTGGCGCCCGGCCCCCCATCGGGTATAAACAGGGAGCCATGAGCCACCCCGCCTCCGATCCGGGAAGACAGCAAGACGGCGCACCGACCCAGAAGGCGGCGCGGGTCGTTCTGGTGACCGGCCTGTCCGGCGCCGGCCGGTCGACCGCGCTCAAGATGCTGGAAGACATGGGCTACGAGGCGGTCGACAATCTGCCGTTGTCGCTGCTGCCGCGCCTGGTCGGCGTCACCTCGCGACGCGAGCAGCCGATCGCCGTCGGCATCGATATCCGTACGCGCGACTTCGCGGTACCCGGCCTGTTGACCGAGATCGACCGCCTGACCGACGCGACCCTGCTGTTCCTCGATTGCGACGACGAGGCGCTGGCCCGCCGTTATACCGAGACGCGCCGGCGCCACCCGCTGGCCGGCGACCGCCCGGTCATGGACGGCATCCGGCTGGAGCGCGGCCGGGTGTCGCCGCTGCGCGCGCGGGCCGACGTCGTGGTCGATACGTCGGTGCTGAAGCCGCAGGAGTTGAAGCGCCTGCTGACCGGCCATTTCGGTCTGGACAACCGCACGAGCCTCGGCATCTTCGTCACCTCCTTCTCGTTCCGCCAGGGGTTGCCGCGGGAAGCCGATCTCGTGTTCGATGTTCGCTTCCTCGACAATCCCTATTACGATCCGGTGCTGCGCCATCTGACCGGCCTCGACGCACCGGTTCAGGCCCATATCGCCAAGGACCCGGTGTTCGCGGATTTCTTCGACAACCTGATACGGCTGATCGCGCCCCTGCTGCCGCGCTACGATCGCGAGGGCAAGGCGTACCTCACCGTCGCGGTCGGTTGCACCGGCGGCCGCCACCGGTCGGTCTACGTGGCCGAGCGGATCGGCGCCTGGCTGGCCGACCATGGGCAAACCGTCGCCGTCGCACATCGCGACATCTCCCGACCCGTCAACCATCTCGTCGAGGTTTCGATGGACGACAAGCCGGCCCCCCTTCCAGCAGCACCTTAAGGGAACACGCATGATCGGAATGGTTCTCGTGACCCATGGTCGTCTGGCCGCGGAATTCATCGCCGCGCTGGAGCATGTGGTCGGTCCGCAAACCAACATCGCCGCGATCTGCATCGGTCCTGAGGACGATATGGAGCAGCGCCGCCAGGACATCGTGGATTCGATCGCCAAGGTCGAGGCCGGGCGCGGCGTCGTCATCCTGACCGACATGTTCGGCGGCACGCCGTCCAATCTCGCGATCTCGGTGATGGAGAAGGCCCGCATCGAAGTGATCGCGGGCATCAACCTGCCGATGCTGATCAAGCTCGCCAGCCTGCGCCAGACCGAAACCCTGGGCGCCGCGGTCACGGGCGCGCAGGAGGCCGGCCGCAAGTACATCAACGTCGCCTCGCAGCTGCTCGCCGATGCGCGCGGGTGAGGCCGATATGAGCGACGACGGGATGGACGGCGCGACCGTGCGCCGGATGGTCACGATCTGCAATAAGCGGGGGCTCCATGCGCGCGCGGCGGCAAGATTCGTCAAATTGGCCGAACAGTTCGATGCCGATGTCCGGGTCGCGAAGAACGGCAGCGTCGTCAGCGGCCGCTCGATCATGGGGCTGATGATGCTCGCCGCCTCGATCGGCACGACGATCGAAATCCGGGCGACGGGCCGGCAGGCCGATGCGGCGATCGAGGCGATGGCCGGCCTCGTCTCGGACGCGTTCGATGAGCAGGATTGAGACGACGCGATCGACTGATCCCCCGACGGGCGCACGCGCGGAGCGGGTGATCACGGGGCTGGGCGTGTCGCCCGGCCTGGCGCTCGGATCCGCGCACGTCTCGGATCTGGCGGCGCTGTCGGTGCCGGAATACGGCATCGCCACCAGCCAGATTTCGACCGAGCTCGACCGGTTCGACGCCGCGGTCGGCCTATCGCGCCATCAATTGTCCAAGCTCAAGGACAAGTCGGCGGCGCTGCATGGGCCGGCGGCGGAAGAGGTCGGTTACCTGCTCGACGCCCATCTGGCGATGTTGACCCATTCACGCCTGATCCGGGGCGTGGTGGCGCGCATCCAGGGCCAGGCGATCAATGCCGAGGCCGCGGTCCGCATCGAGATCGAGGCGATCGCGGAGAGCTTCGCGCTGATGGGCGACGCTTATCTGGCGGCCCGCATCGACGATATCCGTGTGGTGGGCTCGCGGCTCATCCGCAACCTGACCAAGACGCCGTTCACCGCGATCGGCAAGCTGCCCGAAGGCACGGTGCTGCTCGCCGATGAATTGACGCCGGCGGACACGGCGCTGATGGACCCGGCGCGCGTCGCCGGCTTTGCGACCGCCCTCGGCGGTGCCGAGAGCCACACGGCGATCATGGCGCGGTCGCTGGGGATTCCCGCCGTGCTCGGCTGCGTCGGTTTGCTGCAGGGCGTCGGCCATGGCGACGTGGTGCTGGTCAACGGCAGCGCCGGCACGGTCACGATCAATCCGTCGCCGGCGACCCTGGCCCATTACGAGGCCGAGCGGCTGGTGGCGCAGCGCGAGAAGCGCCAGCTCGACCTGCTGCGGCAATTGCCGTCGGTCACGCGCGACGGGGTCGCGGTCGATTTGCAGGTCAATATCGAGCTGCCGCGCGAACTGGCCCAGGCGATCGAGGTCGCTGCCGCCGGCATCGGCCTGGTCCGGACCGAATTTCTGTTCATGAATCGCGAGAACCCGCCGAGCGAGGACGAGCAGGTCGAGGCGCTGACGCTATTGGTGCGCGGCATGGCCGGCGCGCCGGTCACCATCCGCACGCTCGACATCGGCGGCGACAAGCTCGCCTACAGCCTGCGCGGCATCACGGCCGACAGTCCGAACCCGGCGCTGGGCCTGCGCGCCATCCGCCTGTCGCTCAAGTATCGCCCGCTGCTGGAGACCCAGCTGGCGGCCATCCTTCGCGCCGGCGCCGAGGGGCCGGTGCGCATCCTGCTGCCGATGATCTCGTCGCTATCCGAGGTGCGCGACACGCGCACGGTGCTGCTGGCAACGGCCGAACGGCTCAAGGCGGCGGGCGTCCGCATCGCCGACCCGCTGCCGCCGCTCGGCATCATGATCGAGGTGCCGGGGGCGGCGCTTGCCGCCGACGCCTTCGCGGCCGAATGCGATTTCTTCGCACTTGGGACCAACGACCTCACGCAATACACGCTGGCGATCGATCGCGGCGACGATCAGGTCGCCCACCTCTATAACACGCTGCATCCGGCCGTGCTGCGGCTGATCCAGTTCTCCGCCGAGGCGGCGGTGCGTGCCGGGATCCCGATCAGCGTGTGCGGCGAGATCGCCGGCGATCCCCGCTTCACCCCCCTGCTGCTGGGGTTGGGCATTCGCACCCTGTCGATGACGCCGGCCAGCCTGCCGCGGGTCAAGCAGCGCCTGCGCATGCTCAGTCTCGCCGAGGCGACCCGGCTCGCAGGCCAGGTGATGGCCCAGTCGGACGAACGTCGGATCGCGAGCCTGCTCGAATATTGACGCCGCCACCTCGGGAGAGGCGGCGGCGGCTGGTCGTGCTGGAGCGGCCTTGGTCGTTAGACGGTCTTTGCCTTCCGGACCGGCTTGCCGTCCCGGGCGCGCGAACCGAGACCGATCTGCTTGGCGAGGGCCGAACGCTGGGTCGCGTAATTCGGTGCCACCATCGGATAGTCCGCCGGCAGGCCCCAACGGGCGCGATATTCGTCCGGCGTCAGGTTGTAGGACGTCGCCAGATGCCGCTTCAGCATCTTGAGCTGTTTGCCGTCCTCCAGGCAGATGATGAAGTCGGGCGTCACCGAACGCTTGATCGGCACGGCCGGCTCCGGCCGCTCGACGACCGGTTCGACCGTTCCCGACTGGGGGGCGGAGAAAGCGCCATAGACGGTTGCGATCACGCCCGGCAGATCGCTGGCCGCAACCGGATTCTTCTTCAGATAGCTGGCGATGACATCGGTGACCATGCGCAGGACTTCGCCGTGGCTGGATGGGGTCGGCTTATCGGACATTTTTATTCCTATCCTTACGACTGGAAACGATGAGACCGGAGACGCCGCCCTGAGACGGCACAGGTTCGCTTGGCGCTACTTCGACGGAGTCATGCGGCGGGTGTTGCGCAGGCGCTCGATGCCGCCCAGGACATGCTCGGCCTCTTCGCGCGCGCTGGTCGCCCGCCCGCCGTCGCGCCTTACTTCCACCAGGATCGACCGGGCTTGCCGCCGGACGGTGGTCGTCCCATCGCTGCCGCCCAGGAAACCGGCGGCGGCCGAAGCAGGGTTGCGGCCGGGCAGGCTCAGCGATACGAGGGTGACCCGTCCCCGGCCCAGGTCCTCGATCGTCGCCTCGATCTCCTGATCCTTGTAGAGCCGCTTGATGGCGGATTGTTCGAGCACGCCGCGCTCCAGCGCCACGTCGCCCGACACGCCGGTCAGGCGCAGCGCGCCCTTGCCGGTCTTGCCGTCGAACCATTTGACGACGCCGCGCACGGGGCCGCCCGCCGGGCGGATCGGCTGCAGCGATGCGGCCGGGTCCACCTCGGGCTGGACGATTTCGGCCCGGCGCAGCAGCCGGGGCTGCTGCGTCGGCTCCGGTGCCGCTTCCTCCAGCGGCTCCTCCGCCGGGGGCGCCTCGACGAGACGGCGCCGGGTCCGTGCGACACTCGCGCGCTCACCGCGGGGCTTCAGCACGATCGTCTTGGGCACCGTGGAGACCTCGACTTCCGACACCGCATGGGCGGGGGCAGTCCTGACCGTGCGCGCCTTCGGCAGCGGTGCCGTGTCCGGCCTGGCCGCCGGCGCGCCGAGCGTGTCGACGGCGCGCACGATGTTGACGATCGTCTGGGCCACGTCGGCGACCGAGGTCGGCTGCGCGGCGAGAATCCGGGCGATGAAACGAATGGTCTCCGGTGATGGAGAGCTAGCTGTCATTGGTAACCTTCACAAGACGACTCGATGACGGATGGTATCACCCGCATCGGGGATTAGTCCCGGACTTGCCGGGGGGCGAGCGCGCGACACGTCGATAGTGTCAGATCTCTCTATTTTTTTGACGCTCCTAGATGAAACCTCGGCCGCGGTGGCGGATTTCATCGATGCGGAGACGTCGCTAGAGGGGACGTGCAGCGGCTGCTGACACCGTAAATAGTGCCTTGCCACAATAAACGGAAGAGGGCAACGGAGATAATTATCAAAAAATGTCAGAAAAGCCGAGTTCTCGACAGTCTTCCTTCGTCAGCATAGCGGCGCACGGTCGGAAGTCACCGCCACGTAATGTGCGCGGCGACAGAATTGGCAAAGGCCTCCGCTCCGAGTCGCGCAAATGTTCGCCAAGATGCGGTCACCGAAAATGGACAATCGACCGGGGCCAGAAGCCCAAGTCGAACGCCAATGATAAACCGGATGGTTTCAGGTTGCCGGTCGCATGGTCGGGAAGGCGATCACGTCGCGGATCGCCGGGCTGTTGGTCAGCATCATGACCAGCCGGTCGATGCCCACGCCCAGGCCGCCGGTCGGCGGCAGGCCGTATTCCAGCGCCGTGATGAAGTCGACGTCGAGTTGCTGGGCCTCGTCGTCGCCCTGGTCACGCTGCTTCATCTGTTCGGCGAACCGGTCGAACTGGTCCTGCGGGTCGGTCAGCTCCGAATAGGCGTTGGTCAATTCGATGCCGTTGACGACCGTCTCGAACCGTTCGACCAGCCGAGGATTGTCACGGTGGACCTTGGTCAGCGGCGAGATGTCGAGCGGGTGGTCCATCACATGGGTCGGCTGGATCAGGGTATGTTCGACCTTGTCGCCGAACACGGCCTCGACCGCCTGACCCCAGTTCTCGTGCCCTTCGATCTTCACGCCCAGGCGCTTTGCCGCATCACGCGCCGCCTCGGCCGTGTCGATCATGTTGAAGTCGACACCCGTCTCGTCCTTGACCAGGTCGATCATCGAGCGGCGCGCCCAGGGACCGGCGAACTCGATCTCGTTCGCGCCGACCATGACCTTGGTCGTGCCGTTGGCGGCGATCGCCGCGTGGGCGACCATGTCTTCCACCAGGGTGCGGATGTC
This sequence comes from Aliidongia sp., assembly GCF_035943795.1. NCBI lineage: Bacteria > Pseudomonadati > Pseudomonadota > Alphaproteobacteria > Rhodospirillales > Dongiaceae > Aliidongia > Aliidongia sp. Next base: position 23,344 of record NZ_DASZBY010000140.1, read on the forward strand.
GTTGTAATCGGCGAACGCCCAATACAACTCCATCATGGTGAATTCCGGATTGTGCCGCGGCGACACGCCCTCGTTGCGGAAGTTCCGGTTGATCTCGAACACCTTGTCCGACAGGCCGCCGACGATCAGCCGTTTCAGGTGCAGTTCCGGCGCGATGCGCAGGAAGAGATCCATGTCGAGCGTGTTGTGGTGGGTCACGAACGGCCGGGCGGTGGCGCCGCCGGCGATCGTGTGCAGCATGGGCGTCTCGACCTCGAGGAAGCCGCGTTCGATCAGAAAGCTGCGCATCGCGGCGATGATCAGGCTGCGCTTGCGCAGCGTCTCGCGGCTTTCGGGGTTCATGATCAGGTCGAGATAGCGCTGGCGATAGCGCGTCTCGAGGTCGCTGAGCCCGTGATATTTTTCCGGCAGTGGCAGCAGCGCCTTGGCCAGGACCGTGACTTCCGAGGCATTGACCGTCAGCTCGCCGCGCGGCGTGCGGCGCACCAGGCCGGTCACGCCCAGCATGTCGCCCAGGTCCAGGAGCTTTACCAGCTCGATCTGTTCGGGCGTCATGTAGTCCTTGTGGCAGAACACCTGGATCTTGCCGCTCTGGTCGTGCAGGTCGATGAACATGCCCGAATTGCGGATCGCCCTGATGCGGCCGCAGATCCTGACGGACTTGTCGGTCGTCTCGCCCACCGGCAGTTCGGCGAATTCCTGCTCGATCCCGGCCGCCAGCGCCGTTCGCTCGAAGCGATAGGGATAGGGATTGACGCCCAGACGCTTCATCGCCTCGAGTTTGCCCAGCCGCGCCTGGCGGAATTCGTTGGACGCGTTGGAGGCGCGAAAGGCGGCAGCCTCATCGCGCGGCAGGGCGGCAGGGGCCTCGGGCCGGTCGTTGGCGGTCATGGTGTCCTGTTCGATGGACTGAGTGGGACGACTTCGTTCCCACCGATGGGAACGCAAGCGTTCCTTACTAGCGGCGGCCGGAAGGGACGACAAGGCGTTGCCGAGCATGGCGGCCTTGCCACGCGCCCGGCATTTGGTTTCTTATGATCCGGTTTGGAACAAAACAAGGACAAGCGCATGGTGCCGAGCGAAGGCGGGGCGAGGGTGCAGGCCGGCGTGCTGCTGGCGCGCGGCGTGTGCCGGATGCTCGCCGCCCATGGATTTGCCGGCCTGACCGAGATGCCGCTCGCCAACGGACGGCGCGCCGACGTGATGACGCTCGACCGGGCCGGCGACATCACGATCGTCGAGGTCAAATCCTCGATCGAGGATTTCCGCACCGACCGGAAATGGCCGGAATACCGGGAGTTCTGCGACAAGCTGTTCTTTGCGGTGCCGGAGAGCTTTCCGGTCGAGCTCATCCCGGACGATTGCGGGCTGATCCTGGCCGACGGGTTCGGCGCCGAGATCGTCCGGCCCGCGTCGGAGCATCGCCTGGTCGCCGCGCGGCGCAAGGCGGTCACGCTCCGGTTCGCCCATCTGGCCGCACTGCGCCTGCAGCGGCTGATCGACCCGGCTGCCGTGATGGAGACGACGTGGTGAGCCGGCTCACCGTCGGCCCCGGCATCACCCTGTTCAAGGCGCTGGCGGGGGACGCGGTGCTGCAGGCGGCCCTGGCGGTGATCGAGGCCAGCCCGCCGCGCAAGATGTTGACGCCCGGCGGCAAGGCGATGTCGGTCGCCATGACCAATTGCGGGCCGCTCGGCTGGGTGACCGATCGCGACGGCTATCGCTACGTGTCCGACGATCCGTCGACCGGGCGGCCCTGGCCGGCGATGCCCGCACCGATGGCCGAACTCGCCGCGGCCGCGGCCGAAGCCTCGAGTTTTCCAGGATTCGTGCCCGAAGCCTGCCTGGTCAATCTCTACGACACCGAGTCGCGCATGGGCGCGCATCAGGACCGCGACGAACGGGATCGGGCGGCACCGATCGTGTCGGTCTCGTTCGGGCTGTCGGCCCGGTTCCGCATCGGCGGTACCAGCCGGGGCGGTCCGACCCTGTCCTTCGTGCTCGACCATGGTGACGTGCTGGTTTTCGGAGGCCCGGCACGGCTCGCCTACCACGGCGTCGACCGGGTGCTGCCCGGCCGTCACGCGACCCTCGGCGCGCAGCGCATCAACCTGACTTTCCGTCGGGTGACTTAAGGGCTGTCTCTCGCCGCCGGGTCCTGTATCGTGGCGCCGAGCCGTGCCCTGCCCTGGAAATCGCGATCCCACACCCCCGATGATTCGTTCCTTGCTTTCCGACCCGATCGCCCGGGCCCTGACGTGCGCTTTGCTGGCCGGTCTCGCCGCCTGTCAGACCGAGGCCCCGAGACCGCAGGCGAGCGGCAGTTGCCTGGTCGAGCGCGCCGATTTCGGCGCGGCTACCGACCGCGCGGGCCTGCCGTCGGACCAGGCCGGCGGGGCCGACGGCTATTACGCCGCCCTGCGCCGTACCGTGCAGGATCCCGGCGACCAGGCCCGCACCCTGTCGGTCGATCTCGCCAAGGACAGCGCTGCGGTCGACCACATGACGTCGAGCTTCGCCACCTTGAAGTCCTGCCGGCTCGATCGGGCTGAAGAGATCCGCAACGGCGTCGCCGGCGGCAGCCTGGCCGTAGCGCAGGCGGCGCCCCTGCTCGCCGCGGAACGGGCGAACTTCGAGAGTGAGATCGCGGTGGCGCAGGATGCCGCCCGGCGGCTGGGCCAGCACGAGGCGATGCTGCGCGAGGTCGCCGACCGGCTGGCCGCCGCCCGGCCCGGAACGGATCTGAAGGTCGCACGTGCGGCGGCCGCGGCGCCCCCGCCGGCTCATTTCTTCGTCGCGACCACAGCGGCGGCGATCTATGCCAAGCCGACGGCGACTGCCTCCCGCGTCGCCAATCTGCGCCGGACCCAACGGGTGCAGGGCCCCGGTGGCGAGGCGGCACCCGGCTGGGTCCAGCTGACATTGAACGACGGATCGCCCGGTTACGTCGAAAGCGCCGTGCTGCGCCCGGCCCAGGCCAATGCATCGGCGTTGAAGGCCGCGGCCAAGGCCGAGACGGTGCGCGAGGCCGATGGCGATCCCATCGCCGCGGCCGCCCTCATGGCCCGCGTCGACCTGCCGGACCGGCAGCAGGCGCTCACGGCACTGGTCGATACCTCGACCGAGGGGTTGGCTCAGGCCTTCAATCCGTCGCCGCCACCTGCGGCGGATACCGACCCGCCGCCGGCCAGCTGACCCGTCCCGATGGCAGCTTCGGCCGACCATAGGCGCGCAAAGCCGCGCAAGACGGCGTCGCCCAGTGCCTTTGGCCGCGACGCGGAGGACGTCGCCCGGATCGGCTTCGAAAACAGCGGGTGGCGTGACACCTATCATTTCCTGATGACCATCCCGATCCTGGCGTTGCTGCTGTTGCTCGCCGGCACCTGGATCGCCGCGAATGGATTGTTCGCCTGCCTCTACCTGTGCTTTCCCGAGGATGTCGCCCATGCCCGTCCGGGCTCGTTCGCCGACGCGTTCTTCTTCAGCGTCCAGACCATGGCGACGATCGGCTATGGCGACATGTATCCCCAGACCCTGGCGGCCAACCTGATCGCCACGGCCGAAACGGTCTACGGCATGATGACCATGGCACTGTCGACCGGCCTGCTGTTCGCCCGGGTGTCGCGGCCGACCGCGCGCATGACTTTCAGCCACATTGCGGTCGTCGATAATTTCGGCGGCGCCCCGCATCTGATGTTCCGGGTCGCCAACCAGCGGCGCAACCAGATCGTCGAGGCGCAGATGCGCTTCTATGTCCTGCGGTCCGAGCGGTCGGCTGAAGGCCATGTCATGCGCCGGTTCCACGACTTGACGTTGGTTCGCGACCACACGCCGGTGTTCGCGCTGACCTGGACCGTCATGCATCGGATCGACGAGGCGAGCCCGCTGCACGACGTGACGCCCGAGATGATGGAGCTCGACGACATGAGCTTCGTCTGCACCATGACCGGGACCGACGAGACCTTCGCCCAGACCGTGTATGCGCGCTATGCCTATAACGCCGACACCGTGCGCTGGAACGCCCGGTTCGCCGACATCTTCACCGTCCGTGCCGACGGCCGGCGGGCGGTGGATTATACGAGGTTTCACGATGTCGCCGAATGACTTGCACGCGGCACTGGTGCGGTTGCGCGGAGGGCTTATAGTCGCGGCCCCATTGGCCGCTTCGGACCCGCTTTGATGTCGATCGTCGCCCCGCCGATACTCCGCACCGTGGCCGACCTGCGCGACCGGATCGCGCAATGGCGCCGCGAAGGCGCCCGCATCGGACTGATCCCGACCATGGGCGCTCTGCACGAGGGCCATCTCACCCTGGTCCGCCGTGCGCTGGAGGCGGGTGAATGCGCAGTCGTCAGCATTTTCGTCAATCCGACGCAATTCGGGCCGAACGAGGATTTCGGCGCCTATCCGCGCCGCGAGGCGGACGACGTCGCCAAGTTCGCCGCCGTCGGCGGCCATCTGGTCTGGGCGCCGACCGTTGATGCCATGTATCCCGGCGGCTTTGCGACCCACGTCGCCGTGTCGGGCCTGACCGACGGGCTGTGCGGTCCGTTTCGGCCGGGACATTTTCAGGGCGTCGCGACCGTGGTCGCGAAACTGCTGCTGCAGGTCCTGCCCGACCGGGCCTATTTCGGCCAGAAGGATTATCAGCAGCTTCAGGTGGTCCGCCGCATGGCGTGCGATCTGGACATCCCGACCCGAATCGTCGGCGTGCCGACCGTGCGTGAGGCCGATGGCCTGGCGCTCTCGTCGCGCAACATCTATCTGAGCACCGATGAGCGGCAGGCCGCATCCCTGCTGCCGCAGGTCATGCAGGAGACGGCTGCGGCCGCGCTCGCAGGCCACGCCCCGTTCGCCGAACTGCTGGAATCGGCGAGGGCGCGGCTGGCCGCGGCCGGGTTCGGCCCGATCGACTATGTGGCGATCTGCGACGCCGAACGCCTGGAACCGGTCGAGGATCTGGCCCGCCCCGCCCGGTTGTTCGTTGCCGCGCGGCTCGGCAAGACGCGCCTGATCGACAACATTCCGATCGAAGCGCCGGCTCCATGAAGCCACGGGGTGGATCGGCGATCCGGGGAGCGTTGCTTTCGAAAGGCATGCGATTCGCCCCCCTGCTTCTGGTCTTCCTGTTGATGGGCTTGTGCCTCGGCGGCTGTCGCGACGATTCCGAGCGGACCGACATCTGCAGCCGGGCGCTCGAAACGCTGCTCGATGCCGGGCCGGCGGATTATGCCGTCTCGCCTGCCGACAGTGACGACGGTCGATTGGCCCTGTCGCTCATCGGCCATGACGGCCGGGCGCCGCATCGCGGCTCCTGCGAATTCACGCCGCTCGAACATTTGAACGACCGGCCGATCCTGCGGTCGGTCGAACTCGACGAGATGACCGTGTCGCCGACGCGCCTCATCATGCTGAGCGCCGCGGTCGGGGTGCCGGTCGATCTGGGCGAATTGGCTAACAACGCGCCGATGAGCATTCCACCCGGCCGCAGCTTTCCATATTTCGTGCAGGAACTGCTGAACGGCCTCGTGCTGGGCGCCGTCCTGGCGCTCGTCGCCGTCGGCTATTCCCTGGTCTATGGCGTGACGGGAACGATCCAGTTCGCCTTCGGCCAGATCTACGCCACCGGTGCGCTGCTGACGATCCTGCTGATGGCGGTCGGTGTCGATCTCGGCGCGTTCCGTGGCGTGATCCTGCTGGGGCTGGTCGGCCTCGCCATCATTCCGGTCATGGCACTGTGGGGCTGGGTCATCGACCGGGTGGCCTATCGGCCGTTGCGCGACCAGGGGCGGCTGACGCCGTTGCTGGCCGGCATCGGGCTCGCCATCCTGCTCGAGAACGGGCTGCGCGTCGTCCAGGGCCCCAACGACAAATGGCAGGACCCGATCTTCACCGGGCACCATGAATTGTTCGAGCAGGCGGGTTTCCCCGTCATGATCGGCGACACGCAACTGATCCTGCTGGGCGTCGCCCTGCTCGTGGGTGCCGCGTTCGCATGGACCATCCGGTCGAGCCGGGTCGGACGGGCCTATCGCGCCTGCGCCGACGATCTGTTCATGGCGTCGATGCTCGGCATCAACGTCGACCGGGTCGTGGGCTGGACCTCCGCGGGCGGCGCGGGTCTTGCCGCATTGGCCGGCCTCATCGTGTCGGTCTACTACGGCGAGGCGGATGCCGCGATGGGTTTCGTGATCGGCTTCAAGGCGCTGACGGCGGCCCTGCTCGGCGGCTTCGGCTCGCTGCCAGGCGCCGTCATCGGCGGCTTCGCCATCGGCATGCTCGAGACGTTCTGGACCGCCTACCTCGGCTACGCCTATCGCGATGTGGCCGTGTTCGGCATCCTATGCCTGGTCCTGATCTATCGGCCCCAGGGCCTGTTCGGCGTCGAGGCGCCGAAGGCCTAGAAGTGCGCCGCGACCGCCCCGTGCGCCGCCCGCTTCGGTGCGGCGCCGCGGCGCTCGGCGCCCAGCTCTGCGAGGGCATGCTGCAGGCGCTTCAATTCGAGCCTGTCTTCCCGATCGGTGACATCGAGATAGCTCAGTTTGATCTCGACGAGATCGATCAAGGTTTCGAGGGTTTGTGACGAAAAATGTGCCATTGCGACCTCCCCAGCAACGAGTAATCACGGAGTCTGGATGCCGGATCATGGCGCTTATCTCGTTAACGAAACATTTTTCAGGTCTTTCTTTTCGATAATTTCCGATATTTTTTTACAGGGATGAGGACGACCATCGCGGAAACCATTCTTTGCGGCTAAAAGGATAAGGGGTGCGCTTTCCGCCGGCCCGAAGTCGGTTGCCGTGCATTCCTTCGGCCGTTTCGACGGTATGTCAGTCGACGCGCCAAACCTATCGGCGGCTTTTTTGTCTCATGCCGAGATGCAGCGCGGGCGATCATAGACCTTGAGCCAGACCTCCACAGCCGCTTCGCCTTCCCGTGATCTGGCGTCCACCGGAAGCTGGACTGCGCGCCTGAGACGCGTGGTGGCGTTTTTTGCGATTGGCCTCGTTCTCTGGGCTTTGCAGATGGCGGTGCTGGTCGTGGGGGCGGCTGCGGATCCGGCGCAGCTGCAGCCCGTGGCGGTCGGCGGGTCGTTGCTGCTGGTCGCCTGCCTCGCCTGGTTCATCCCGCGGGTCTGGCACAGCCACCATCGTCCATCGGGTCTCGCCGGTGCGGTGATCGGGGTCGGTCTGGTGCTGGTTCACCTGGTCAGCATCGCCGCCGTCACCGGCCCACTCAATCTGGTGAGCCCGGCATCGCTGGCCAGTCTTGCGATCGGGGCGATCAGCGGCTTTGGCCTCGCCTGGATCGGGCCGCTGCTCATCGATCTGCGGGCCGCCATCGGTGCGGCATTGACCGTCGTCAGCGGGATGGCCCTGGTGCATCGTATCGGGCTGGCCGCCGTCTCGGGCCACTGGCCGGGCGGACCGATCTTCGACGGCGTGGCGGTGGTCTATCTGCTGGCGTTCGGTGCGCTGCTGGGCGCACGGCTGGCCGACCTTTCGCTCGTCGCCAGTCCGCGCTCGGTCGCCCGCAAGGAGCGCTTTCGGATCATTGCCGAAGCCTTGCCGATCCCCATCATCCTGACGACCGCCGACCACAAGCGCATCGTGTTCTCCAACCGCCGCTCGCGTCAGCAATTCGCACCGCTGGTCGAGACCGGTGAGGGTCTGACGACCGACGCGCTGTTCGCTCACATCGCAGACCGGGGGCGGCTGCTGGACCTGATCCGGCGGGACGGCTCCGTCGAAAACCACGAAGTCGAAATGCGCCGTGCTGACGGCACCACCTTCTGGGCGCTGATCGCCGCCCGGTCGGTGACATTCAATGGCGAACCCTCGATCCTGGCCGGTTATTACGACATCTCGGATCGGAAGGCGGCGGAAGAGGCGTTGCTCGCGAGCGAAGTGCGCTATGCCCTGATTTCCCGCGCCGCCAACGATGGCATCTGGGACTGGGACATCCCGTCGGGCGAGGTCTATTACTCGAGCCGCTGGCGCGAAATCGTCGGCGCCGAACCGGGCAAGCGGCTTTCGACGCTCGACGACTGGCTGTCGCGGGTCCATCCCGAGGACGTGCTGCGGCTGAAGCGCGAGATCGACGAACATATTGCCGGTCACACGCCGCAGCTGGACACCGAATACCGGGTCCGCCACGGCGACGGCCGCTATTGCTGGATGCAGTGCCGCGGCATCGCGCTCCGCAACAACGCCGGCGAGCCGATCCGGATGGCCGGCTCGCAGTCGGATATCACGCTCAGGAAGACCTACGAGATCAACCTGCTGAATGCCGCGTATGAAGACCGGCTGACCGGCATCAACAATCGGGCGTTCTTCACCCATCTGGTCGACACGCGCAACAGCGCCGCCGCGATCGATGCGACGGCGGTCCTGATGTTCAACATCGACCAGTTCCGGCGCATCAACGACAGCCTGGGGTCGGGCGCTGGCGACGCCCTGCTGATCGCTGTCGCCCGGCGGCTGGCGGCCCGGGTCAAGCCGCAGGATGCGCTGTCGCGCCTGGGCGGCGACGAATTCGCGATCTGGCTCCAGGAGGTGCCGGATCATGCCCAGGCCCTCGACGTCGCCGAACTGATGATGACCGACCTGGCGCAGCCCTATTCGCTGGGCGACGTCGAGATGCCGGTGGGGGTGTCGGTCGGCATCGCGACGCCGACCCTGGGCGATGCGGCGTCGGGCGCCGATCTGCTGCGCAACGCGCGGCTGGCGCTGGATCGGGCGAAGTTGCGCGGCGGCAGCCGGACCGAGCTGTTTGACGATGCCCTGCTGCGCGAGACCAACCTGAGGCGGCAATTGGGCAAGGACCTGACCCACGCTGAACGGCTGGACCAGATCTTCTTCGAATACCAGCCGGTCGTGGCGCTGGAACAGAATGGCACGAGCCGGGTCGCAGGCTTCGAGGCGCTGATGCGCTGGCGCCATCCGGAACTGGGGCTGATCCCGCCGATGCGCTTCATCCCGCTGGCCGAGGAAGCCGGCCTGATCGGTCCGCTCGGCATCTTCGCGATCACGTGCGCGGCCAAGGAGAGCGAGCGCTGGGCCGAGGCGGGGCTGGTCGACGAGAACTTCTCGATGGCCGTGAACCTGTCCACGCGGCAGATCTCAGATCGAGCGGGTATCATGCGGCTGCACAAGCTGCTGGACCGGCTGACCTTGCCGCCTGGACGCCTGAAGCTGGAGATCACCGAGAGCGTTCTGATGAGCGATCCGGAATCCATGGTCGTGACGCTCGAGGAACTGCGTCGGCGCGGTGTCGAGCTGTCGCTCGACGATTTCGGCACCGGCTATTCTTCGTTGAGCTATCTGCACCGCTTTCCCCTCGACACGCTCAAGATCGATCGGTCGTTCGTCAGCCGCATGAGCCGCGCGCCGGAGGCGTTCCGGCTGGTGCGCTCGATCATCGAGCTTGGCCACGACCTGGGGCTCGACGTAGTTGCGGAAGGCGTCGAGGCCGCGGAGGAAGCGGAGCGCCTGCGAGAGTTGGGTTGCGACTTCGCCCAAGGCTATTACTATTCCAGACCGGTCTCTGCCGAAGCGGCCGAAGCCATTCTCAGAAAGCGGGTGATCGGATGATCGCGCCACGCGGGCCGGCCCTGAACGGGAGCGAAGCCTGATGGAGCCGGACCTCGAATCCTCACGAGGCTTCGCGCGGGAATCGCTCGAGCAGATGCAGCGGCGCGGCATCAAGCCCACGCCGGAGAACTTCACCGTCTGGTACGGTTTTGCCGCGGACGCGCCGCCGGCGGCCCGGCGTGCCATGGATATCCTGATATCGAACAATCAGGATTTCACCCCGGAGGTGCTCTCGGACCTCTATGAGCGCTTCTATGGCGGGACGAAGCATACGGAGCGGATCCGGGTTCTCGCCCAGCAGATCGACACCGCGATGGCGGGCGTGCTCGGCACCTTGGGCGATGCCGGCCAGGGAGTGCGCCAGTATGGCGCAACGCTGGATCACACGACCCGGGAATTGCTGGCCGACAATCCGCTGGACAGTGTGCGGGCGATCATCCGCCAGGTCATGGACGAGACCCGCGACATGATCGAGCGATCCGAGGTGCTCGAACGGCAATTGACCAAGACGACGGAAGAAATCGGCGAGTTGCGCAAGCAGGTCGAGGATGCGAGCCGCGAGGCACAGACCGACGCCCTGACGGGGATCGGCAACCGCAAGAACTTCGACCTGCAGCTGAAGCTGTGCATGCAGGAAGCGATGGAGCAGGGGACGGAGCTTACGCTCCTGCTCATCGACATCGATCATTTCAAGAATTTCAACGACACCTATGGCCATCAATTCGGCGATCTGGTGCTGAAGCTCGTCTCGAAATACATGGTCGAGGGCATCAAGGGGCGTGATCTGGCGGCGCGTTACGGCGGCGAAGAGTTCGCGATCCTGTTGCCCAATACCGATCTGCGGGACGCCGCCGTCGTCGCCGAGCATCTGCGCGAACGGATCGGCAGCAAGGCGATCGTCAATCGCGACACGAAGAAGAACTTCGGCACCGTGACGATCTCCGTCGGCGTCAGCCTCTACCGCCTGGGGGAGCCGCCGTACGTCCTCATCAAGCGGGCGGACGCGGCGCTCTACCAGGCCAAGCAGACCGGACGCAACCGCGTGGTGACGGAGGTCGAACTCGACGAGTCGACCGGCGAATCGAGCCTGCCGATCGAGCAGGACATCTAGGGCCCGGCGCGCTGGATCTCAGGCTGCGAGGATTCTCGCCGAGGCGCGACGGGGCGACCTCCAGCGCTGGACCGTTCCAGCGGGGATGGCCGAGGCCGCGGCGCCCTCGAGCGACGCTACGCCGAGCGGCAACGCCAGGACGCGCGCGGGATTCTCCCGCTCCATGGCGATACCCCAGTCCGCCGCCGGCTTGAAGCCGAACCGGCCGTAATAGGGCCGGTCGCCGACCAGGACGACGAGATGATGCCCGGCTGCCGCCGCTCGGGCGAGGCTGGTCCGCATCAACATGCCGCCGACGCCGGCGGAGCGGTAGTCTGCCCGGACCGCCACCGGTCCCAGCAACAGTGCCGGTGCTGCGGCCGGACCGACCGCGATCGGCCAGTAGCGAATGGTGCCGACGATCTCGCCGGCGTCGCGCGCCACCAGGCACAGCGGCCAGATGCGGGCCACCCGCTTGCGGTAGGAATAGGACGACTTGGCGAGGCGGGTCGTGCCGAACGCTTGATCCAGCAAGGCTTCGATGGCCGCGGCATCGGCCGGCCGTTCGTTGGTGAGATCGATCATCAGGCTCTCTTCATCGGGCGCGGGCAGGACAGGAACTGTCCGGCTGCCGGAGAGAGCCGCTTGCGCCATCAGCCCCTAGAAGAGGCTGCCGGCCGGGGCCCACGGGCAGGCGAACAGCTGCGCAACGCGGCAAGCGCGTCGCAGACTCGTTCGTCGTCGTAGGGACAGGCGTGGCATGGGCAAGGCCGAATTCGTGTCGAGGACGCAAAACATGGGCGAGCCGCGAAATCCTGTCAAGCGGCCAAGTCCATGATCTCATTGCGGATCTGCCCTTCCACCAGCCGTTGGGTGAATTCGCCGCAATTTGCGCGCAAAAAAACGGCTTGCCCCAGGCAGGCGCTGGATTCATCTTGTCGGCCATCGTGGAGGATGGCGACCGGGGTGGATTCGCCGATGAGAAATGATTGATCGCGGACCCGGAAGGCACTTCCGGGATATCGCCGCTTCGGACGCAGCAGGGGCCCGCTGTCCGGCCACCGTCCGGAGCCGCATGGTAAGGGGGCTGAATTTGTCGAACCGAGTTTTGTCGGGGGTGCTCGCCGCGTCCCTCGTCCTGGCGCCGAGTCTGGCGCGCGCGGAATGCTATACGGAAGCGGAATGGCAGGCGGCGCATGTGCGAATTCTGCAGACCGAACTGAACGTGGCCCAGCTGACCTGCTCGAACGTGCCGGAGCATAGCTACGACGCCCAGTACGGCACTTTCGTCGCCCGCTTCGGCGAACGGCTGAAAGTGGCGGCGAGCGAGCTTCGCGCCCATTTCAAGCGCGTCTACGGCGGGGCGTCGGAAAAGCAGCTGGATTCGTTCGTGACACGGGTCGCGAACGAGGCGTCGGATCGCAGCATGAGCTCGACCACGCCCTGCGCCGACGCCGCACCTCTGTTTCAGCAGGTGCTGGCAACCGATACCGCGGGCTTTTCGCAACTGGCGCTGTCGCACGTGACCGACAAGGCCGAAATCGGTGGCGATCTCTGCGTGGCGAAGGCACCGGCGGCGCCGCACAAGGCGGTCAAAGCCAGGAAGACGATCGCCGCCAAGTAGCCTGGACGGTTCGCGCCGCAAAGCTGGTCGCCCGCCCGGATCGGACGAAGAAAAAGGCGCGCCCCGTGAGGGACGCGCCTTCGTCATTTCGCGGAAAACCGCCTGCGGATTTAGTGCAGGACGATCTCGGCGCGGCGGTTCTGGGGCTCGCGCACGCCATCGGCGGTCGGAACCAGGAGACCCGTCTTGCCGACGCCGGAAGTCGCGATCTCGCTGCTCGGCACGCCGTCCGAAATCAGCTGAGCCTTGACCGCAGCGGCACGACGCTCCGACAGAGCCTGATTGTACTTGGCCGAGCCGACCGTGTCGGTATGGCCCGTCACGTTGATCTGCGTCAGATGGCCAGCCTTCACGCTGTCGGTGGCCTGCTGAATGACCTTGGCGGCGGCCGCGGTGATATCCGACTTGTTGAAGTCGAAGAACACCTGGAACGCGCGCTGCACTTCCGGCGCCTTGGCGGCCTGAGCCGGCGGCGGCGGAACGACGGCCGGGAGCGCTGCCGGGGCGGCCGGCAGATCGCCGAACTCGACGCGCAACGTCACGAAGACGTTGTGCGAGTAGTACTTGTAATGCGCGGTCGAGGCGACGCCGCCGAAGGTCTCGTTGATGTCGGTGTCCTGGCTACCGATGAAGCGGTAGTCGAGACCGAGCTTCAGGTTCTGGGCCAGCGGATATTCGGCGCCGACGATGGCCTGATAACCGAACACCGAGCTGTGACCGTTGATCGGCGCATCCGGGGTCGCGACGCCGGAGTTGCGGACCGAGATCTCGCCGATGCCGGCACCGATATGCGGGACGACCGGCAGACCGTAGCCGTAGAAGTCATAGAGGACGTTGCCGAACAGGTCGTAGGTCTGGACGTGGCCGCCCTTGGGCAGCGCGCCGTGATCGACGTTGTCCATGTTGTTGGTGGCCGCACCGAGCTGAACTTCGGCACGGAACCCGTTGCCGAACTCGTAACCGGCGGCGAGGCTGCTGGCGAGGCCGGCATTATACGTCACGCTGGTGCTGTTCTGAGGCGACGGGCCGGTCGACTGCTCCGTCAGCGGGAAACTGCCACCGACACCGCCGGTGATATAAGGGCCGGTCAGCTGCTGGGCCAGCGCAGCGGAGGAAACCGAGCAGAGTAGAACCGCGCCCAGGACGCACAGACGTTTATTCATCATCATCCTCATCACATTTGTCGTCTAAGCGGAATGAAAGCGTTAGTCTTCTTGCACGTGAACCTATAATACGGCCAGAGGTTGCCGTGCAGGTCTCGGCTTCGTTGGAATTTTGTGCTTTTCCCGGGGGTGTTGCTTAAAGTACACGGTCGGTCGAGCGCCCGGTTGTTCGGGTCGCCATCCGGTCAAGCGGGATGTGTATGAACTCAATCGCTGCGGATGCCAAGACGCGGTGGAACGGTTCCTTCCAGCCTGTGGCACGAATGCACCGTTTCGGGCGTCGAGCGCCTTCGTTCAGGGCTCGTCGAGCCCTACGACGGTGTGAAGGTCGCGAACCTCGCCCAGCGGATATTTCAACTCTGCAGCGGGATTGTACTGCTTCAGCAGCAGCGTTGTTTCGGTGCGCCGCACGAACTCTTTGATCAGGACGACGTTGTTCGTCTTCGTCACGACCACGCCTGCGCCGACTTGCGGGGGCTTGTAGGGATTGACGTGCAGCAACTGGCCGGGCCGGAAGCGCGGGATCATGCTTTCGCCGATCATGTAGATCGAATAGGCGTCGCGGACGTGGAGCAGCGAATGCGGTCGGGCGATGTAGTCGATCGGCCCGTCTTCCAGAAACATCTCCTGCTCCTCGCCACCCCGGGCGGCGCTGCGCACGGGGATCAGGTCCCGCGGGTCACGGGCCGGCAGGATCGGTCCGGGCGCCGCCTCGCTGCCCATCGACGGCGGAGGCATGACGCCGCCAACGGCAAGGTGGGATTCCGCTGTCGGCGGCAACAGGTCCTTGGCTTCGATCCCGAGAGCCGTGGCCAATCGCGTCATCCAGTCCAGCGTCAGGCGCCGTTCGCCCTTCTCGAGCTTGTTGATCTGCGGAGCGGTCGTGCCGACGCGCGTCGCCAAGGCCTGCATGCTGAGGCTGGCCTGCTCGCGAAATTCTCTCAGTCGGTTCGATGTCATGCCCGGATATTATCCATAATGGACATGGTTGGCAAGAGGGAAGTTCGATAATTTTCGGCATTAATTCAGTTGATGATATTGAACAAAACAAGTACGAATTGCATCTCTTATGTCCATTTTGGAGATGCTTATGTCCGCTTTGCCCATCATCCCCAGCCACAAGACCCGCCGGCAGGCATTGAAGCTGGAGCGGCTGGGTCCGCAGATGCCGCCGCCGGAGCGGTTGCAGCACGATCCGGTGACCCTGGTCGAGGAAAACGATCCGGAAGGTTGGCCGGTCCGCCACTGCCGAACGGTCGACACCATCGGTCGCCTGGTGCGCAACGGTCTGGTGCGTTCCGAATGGGCGGTCGCGGCCGACCGGTTCCGGCGTGACTATCGCGTGGCGCAATTCGATCCCCTGTGCGCGAACGATCTGCGGCGCGCGCGGGGCGCAGGCGGCCAAGGCTCTATCATGGACCGCGTCGAGGACGCCCGTCAGCGCCTGTTCGATGCGGTCGCGGGCATGGGCGGGATTTCCGCGCCGGCCGGTTCGATCGTATGGCACGTCATCGGGGCGGAGCTGACACTCAAGGACTGGTCGTTGCGTCAGGTCTGGGGTGGCCGGCCGTTGCGGCAGGAAGTGGCGACCGGGATCCTGGTGGCGGCCCTGGCGGCCCTTGATTCGCACTATCACGATCGCCGCCGCATCGCGCGTGCCGAGCGTCCTGCGCCGGCCGCCGGATTTTAGTTTAGGCCGAACAAAAGAAGAACAATTCATTTGACGCGATCCGAGAGATCTGGCAGAAAAACCCCATCGTTCGAATTGTGCCCGCCCGGAAATTTCCGCGGCGGGCTTTTCGTTTCCGGGCGCGCTGGCGTTCCGGGGGAGGGGCAATGGCGGGCTGGACCGACCACGAGCGGGGGGCCTTTCTGGCGCGCCTCGCTGAAACCGGCAATGTCAGCGATGCCGCACGCTGGGCTGCGGTGGCACGCTCGGGTGCCTATGCGCTGCGTCTCGCGGACGAAGAGTTCGCGCTCGCCTGGGCCGAGGCGCAGGGGCAGGCGGTCGATGCCCTGGAGATGGAGGCACGGCGGCGCGCGGTCGAGGGCGTGGAGCAGCCGGTGCTCTATGCGGGCAAGCCGGTGCACGACGACGGCGGCGACCCGGTCACCGTCCGCCATTATTCCGACCGGCTGCTGGAACTGCTCCTGAAGGCACGGCGACCGGAAAGCTTCAAACCGACCGACGAGGACCAGGATGGCGAGTTCGCTGCTCTCGATGACGGCGAGCGAGTGCGCCGAATTATGTGGCTTCTTGAGCAGGCGCGAACGCGCCGCGATGGACCGCCTGCTGGCGGACATCTGGGTGCCGCTGCCGGGACCGCAGCGGGCGGCCTATGAGAACCAGGCCGACGTGCTGCTCTATGGCGGCGCGGCCGGCGGCGGCAAGACCGACCTGCTGCTGGGCTTGGCGCTCGGCAGCCATCGGCGGTCGATCCTGTTCCGCCGCGAGTTCTCGCAGTTGAAGGCGATCGAGGATCGGGCGCGCGACATGATGGGGCCGCGCGCGCATTACAGTGCGACGCGCCGGACCTGGCAACTGCCGGGTGGCCGCAGCCTGGAACTGGGCGCGGTCCAACGGCCCGGCGACGAGCGCAAGTACCAGGGCCGGCCGCACGATCTGAAGGCATTCGATGAAATTACCCATTTCACCGAGGCGCAGTTCCGCTTCCTGATCGGCTGGAACCGCAGCGCCGTGGCGGGCTTGCGCTGCCGGGTCGTCGCCGCTGGCAATCCGCCGACCTCGGCCGAGGGCGACTGGGTCATCCGCTATTGGGCGCCCTGGCTCGATCGCCAGCATCCGAACCCGGCGGCACCGGGCGAGTTGCGCTGGTTCGCGACGATCGATGGCAAGGAGGCCGAGGTCGAGAGCGGCGAACCGTTCGTCCATGACGGCGAGCGTATCGAGCCGCGCTCGCGCAGCTTCATCCGCGCCCGGGTCGAGGACAACCCGTTCCTGCTGGCCGCCGGCTATCGGGCGACCCTGCAATCCCTGCCGGAACCTTTGCGTTCGCAGATGCTGTTCGGAGATTTTGCCGCCAAGCAGGAGGACGATCCGTGGCAGATCATCCCGACCCAGTGGATCCTGGCGGCCCAGGGGCGCTGGTGCGAGACGCCGCCGGGACCGCTCGACGCGCTGGGCGTCGATGTCGCGCGTGGTGGGCGCGATCGGACGGTCGTCACGCCGCGGCACGGTCTGTGGTTCGCGCATCCCGAAGCGTTCGCCGGTGCCGAAACGCCGGATGGCGGCGCTGTGATCGCCCTGCTGGTGCCGTTGCTGGCGACGCGCGCTTCGGTGCAGATCGACGTGATCGGCGTCGGAGCCGCTGTCTATGACGCGGCCCGGGCGCGTGGCCTGAATGCCGTGCCGCTCAACGGTGCCGCGGGATCGGCGGCGCGCGACCGGTCGGGGCAATTGGGCTTCGCCAATGCGCGGGCCGAATGGTGGTGGCGCCTGCGCGAGGCGCTCGATCCGGTGGCGGGTGAAGGATTGGCCCTGCCGCCCGACCGGGAATTGCTGGCCGACCTGACGGCACCGCGCTGGCGACTCAGCGGGGCCGGCATCCTGGTCGAACGAAAGGACGAAATCATCGCCCGCATCGGCCGCTCGCCGGACAAGGGCGACAGCCTGGTCTATGCCCATGCCCGCCCGATGGTGCCGGGGCAGGGGCTGCTGGATTTCCTGCGCGAGGAGGCGGAGCGGGGCTGACGAGCCGGGTCAATGTTGCCACATGGCGAGACATCTACCGTGGCTTGCTTGCAAAATCGAAACAGTGCACAAGCGCAGAAATCCACTGCCAGTGGTATGTCACATTTTTGGTTGCAAGTTTTTTCGAGGAAAAAATGTTCGGTAGATTTGCTCGAATGCATAGATGCGTTCCGATTTTATTGTTGGTGACCGCGTGTAGCGCCCCGTCCACGCTTTCGAGTACAGCGCGCTATGGTCGTATTGGCGTATTGCCCGCATACGAATCGGATATTGGTAAACGTACGCCGCCAAGCTTGTTTGATAACGCACTGGTTGAGCATTTCGACCTGGATATCGGGCTCAACGAGTTGGTGATCGAGCAGGTCGAGAAATCCGCGGGCAATGCTCATGAGATCGTCGACCTGCAATCTCTCGCCTCGGAGTACGTCGGGACACCCAAGGTCCATTCCGGTGGCGAACGGCAGATTTTCGGTGATTCCAGGCCGTTGTTTACCAGTGTCGTCCAGACTTTGGCCGGAGGGCGAGGGCTGGATGCCTATGTAGTCATCGAGGGCGGGTCCGTCTGGATAACCGAGCCGCAAGTGGCGCCGGCGCTCCGGTTGCTGGCGGCACAGGGGCACGACCTATCGATTCGGATGAACATCTACATTATCGATGGCAAGACTTTCGAGGTCTCGGCCGCCGCCACTTCCGAATTGGTGCAAAAGGGTGTGCCCGATTCGTGGTTCGTTGCTCCGAGGCAGCATTCCGACGAGATCAGAGGCGCCGTCGTTACCCTGCTAGACAAAAATCTGGCCCCGGCGCTGCGGAAGCTGCGTTTAATCTAAGGACGCATCACCTTTTCAACCAGACCAGGCAGCGATGCCTCGTGGCATCGCGCACTAACCAATGGAACATAATAAGAACATTTTGCTTGACCCATTCCGAAACATCTGAGATAGATTCTCCATCGCTCGCATGACGCCCGCCCGGATCCCTCCGCGGCGGGCTTTTTGTTTTGCGCTTCCAGCAAGAAGGACCCTGCTTCATGGCAGCAACCCCTGGCCCTTCCGAGGCGGGCCTGTTCGCGCGCGTGGTCGGTGGCCTGCGTTATGCGGTGACCGGTGCGGCGCCGGCCTGGTTCGGCCCGTCGCAGCCGCTCCGGCCCGAGGCGCCGGCGGAGACCGCGGGCCGGCAGTTCGACTATCCGGTCGGCTATAACCTGCGGCTCCAGCCGCGCCAGGACGAGGGCACCGGCTTCGCGGAACTGCGCGGTCTCGCCGACGCCTACGATCTGGTCCGCCTGGTGATCGAGAGAACCAGGCGACGGACCGCCGTCTTGCCGTCATCGAGAGCCGGCTGGACGCGATCCACGGCTCGATCGAGAAAATCGAGCGTCATCTGACAGGCGGCGAGGAGCGTCCATGACGACCGTCATGACGCTGCCGCGCGGCATTCGGCTGAACAATCCCGGCTGCCTGGAACGCATCGGGATCGATTGGCGCGGCCTGGCGCCGGATCAATCGGTCGATCCGCGGCTGGTCGCCTTTACCGGACCCGAATGGGGCATTCGCGCGCTCGCCCGGACTCTGCTCGGCTACCAGCATCAGGAAGCGCGCCACACCATTGCCGGCCTCGTCTCCCGGTTCCGGCCACCGGAGGTCCATGACACGAGCGGCTATTGCCGGTGGGTCGCGACCTCGCTCGATCGCGAAGCGACGGATCGGATCTCGCTCGACGAGCCGGCAACCCTGATGGGCATCGTTCAGGCGATCATTCGGCGCGAGAACGGGCCGCTGCCGAGCGGACGACCGCTCTGGTATCCGCATGAGACCGTCGCGCGCGGCCTGAAGCTCGCATTCAGCAATCGGGCCTGAGCCCGAGATCGGAGAAAATCATGGATCTTTGGGACGATGCCAAGCAGGCGCTTGGCGCGGTGGCGCCGATCCTGGGTACGGCCGTCGGCGGCCCGCTGGGCGGAACGGCGGCCCGTCTCGTCGCCTCCGCGCTCGGCCTCGATCCGGCGACGCCGGCGCAGCAACTGGCGGCGGCCGTGACGGCAGCTTCGCCCGACCAACTGCTGGCGCTCAAGAAGGCCGACACGGATTTTCAGGTGGCACTCAAGAATCTCGATCTCTCGGCCGAGAAGGTCGCGTCCGACGATCGGGCGAGTGCACGTACCCGGGAGGCCGCGACCCACGATTGGGTGCCGGGAACGCTCATGATGCTGCTGACCGGCGGCTTCTTCGGCCTGATCGGCTATCTCGCCAGCCACGATGTTCCGGTCGGCAACCGCGACCTGCTCAATATCCTGCTGGGCACGCTGGGCAGCGCCTGGACCGGCGGCGTCACCTATTACTATGGCTCATCGGTCGGTGCCGCAGTGAAGGACAAGGCGATCAATGCGCTGGCGCAGCGATAGGCTCAACCGCAGACTGCAATTGCATTTTGCGACTTGTTTCGCGTTTCGTCATGCAATTTGATTTGAGGGCCGCGAATTGCCGAATCGGCGCCACCCTAGCGCGTGGCCAAATGCAACGAGATCGTTTCGCGTGGCAGGATCGGAATACCGGCCGTTTCGGTGACGGCGACGAGCGTCCAGACGAACATCAGCCCGGCCACCACCCAGACCAGCCTGGTCATGACACGTCCTCCCCGCCCGGTCGCCGCCCCACGCGACGTACGCAATCGTGGAAATTCTACGGCGATCGGCAGGCGGGCATCCCCATGGTGCCGGGGATGCGGGAAGGAACCGGGGCGAGGGGGCGGAGCCGGGGCTCCGCCGTCGTCAGCGGGCGGCGGCGAGCTTGGGCTTCGGGCCCGGCTTCCGGCGAGTCGGCGCGATCGACTGGTCCTTGTCGCTGGCATCGGCCATGGCGCGGACCAGATCCAGCACGCAGCGCTGCTGCTGCGCCGAACCGATCCGATAGAAATCGCGGATCAGGTCGAGGGTCATGCGGTTGCTCATGACGGACTTGTTCGCCGTTTCCGGCGTGCCGGCCTCGTCGATCGGCAAGGTCAGGTCCGCCGGCATTTCGTCGAAGAAGTAGGAAATCGGCGTCAGCAGGATATGCGCCATGTCGAACAGCCGGCTGGCGCTGACGCGATTGGCGCCGCTCTCGTATTTCTGCAGCTGCTGGAAGCTGACGCCCAGCAAGGTCGAAACGGCCTCCTGGCTCTTGCCCAACAGGATGCGCCGCATGCGAATGCGGCTTCCCACGTGAATGTCGACCGGATCGGGTTCGCCACGCTGCCGCCAGTCGTAGGAATTTTCTTGGGTCATGGTCACTAACGTGCCTTTCGAAAAGGGATCCGGGGTTGACCTCGCAACGGGCTCAGCGGAGCGAGTCCGTATTCCCGATTTGCCAACCGCAAGTTTCATCAGGCAAGTTCCGTGCCGATTGGCGGCAGGTGCCAGAAAGAAAAGATTTTGGCGGGCGAGCGTGCCCGCTGGCGGGACGGAAGGGATATGGTGCAGGGTGCGGTTGGGTGGGCGTCGCCACATCCCAGCGTCGAGCCCGTAGGGCTGTGCTGCACGCCCGCTGCTTTGGGTCGCAGGGTCGACGCTCACTTCAGCATTGGCATTCGGCACGGCCCGCAGCACGATAGGCGAACGGATGTCGAGACCGATCCCGGGGAGGGACTGTCTCAACCGACGAAACGAAGGGGCCCTGAGCGGTGCAGACTTGGCGTTGGAAATTTTCTCTCGGTGCGGCGGCGGCCCTGGCGGCCAGCATCGCGCTCATGGCGGCGGTCAAGGCCGATGATCTGGCATCGGTAGTCGCCGAACGCCAGGCGGGCATGAAAGCGATGGGCGGCAAGCTGAAGGAGATCAAGGCCTTTGCCGAGAGCGGCGCTGGCCAGGCCGAAGCCTCGGCCGATGCCGCGGTACTCGTCGCCACCGCGAAGTCGATTCCCGGCTGGTTCCCGGTCGGATCGGGTCTCGACAGTTTCTCGGGCAAGACCGCGGCGAAACCCGAGATCTGGAACGACCAGGCGAAGTTCAAGGCGATCGCCGCGACCTTCCAGGCCGATACAGTTGCTTTGCAGCAGGCCATTGCCGCCGGCGACAAGGCCGGGGCGTCGTCCGCATTCGAGGCGATGGGCCGCGAAGGGTGCGGCGCATGCCACGGCGCGTTTCGCGCCAAGACCTGATCGCGCCCATGTTCTGGTACCCGGCGTCTGCGCTGCTGCTCGCCGCGGCATTGGCTCTGGGCGGTCGGGCCGTCGCCCAGGAAGTGACGGCCGACGCGGTCGCGCGCGGCGCGTACCTATTCACTGCGGCGGACTGCGCCAGTTGCCATACCGACACCAAGAACGCCGGCGCGCCGCTCGGTGGCGGCCGGGCGCTCAAGACCGCGTTCGGCACCTTCTTCACGCCGAACATCTCCCCGGATCGCCAGCATGGCATCGGAACCTGGTCCGACGGCCAGTTCATCAAGGCGTTCCGCAAGGGCGTGTCGCCGGACGGGCGCGACTATTACCCGGCTTTTCCGTACACGTCCTTCACCGGTATGACCGATCGGGACCTGCTCGATCTCAAGGCCTATCTGTTCAGCCAGCCACCGGTGCCGACGGCCAACAAGCCGCACGACCTCAATTTTCCCTATAGTATCCGTTGGGCGCTGATGCCCTGGAAGATCCTGTATTTCCGGGAGGGGCCGTTCATGGGCGATCCCAGCCGGCCCATGGAATGGAATCGCGGCGCCTATCTCGTGAAGGCCATCGGCCATTGCGGCGAATGCCATAGTCCACGTAACTCGCTGGGCGCGATCGAGAAGACGAGGCGGCTGGCCGGCGTCTGGAACGGGCCGGACGGGCAGAGCGCGCCGAACATCACCCAGCATCCAGACGCGCTCGGCAAATGGAGCACCGGCGACATCGAGGGGCTGCTGAAAGACGGGATCACGCCCGACGGCGATTTCGTCGGCTCCGGCATGGCTGACGTCGTGGCCAATACCGCAAAGCTCGACGATGCCGACCGGCATGCGATCGCCGTCTTCCTGAAGGCGTTGCCGGCAAAGGACCCGACCCCGAAGCCTGCGGCGGCGGCCCGCTAAATCCTGGCCGCGGCGCCACGGTCCTTGCTAAGTTGTCGATCGACGCTTGGCATGACGCGGCGGATGGGAACCATGGCGGATCGCGAGACCCGGCTCGAGGCGGCGATCTCCCGGCATGGCCTCGGGCACTATGTCGAGGCCGAGGCGATCTATCGAGAGCTTCTGGCCGAGCGTGCGGATGATGCCGATGCCCTGCACCTGCTGGGCGTGCTCACGCACCAGCGCGGCCGATCGGATGACGGGCGGGCATTGATCGAAGCGGCGCTCGCGATCGACGATACCAATCCGATCTATCACAACAATCTGGCGTCCGTACGCCTGGCCCTGGGCGATCGGGCCGGTGCCGAGACGAGCGCTCAGCGGGCTCTGGCGCTCAGGGCCGACTATCCCGACGCGCTCGTCAATCTCGGGACGGCTCTGGTGCGATCGGGTCGGCTCGACGAAGCGGGTGGGCATTATCGGGCGGCCCTGCGATTGCGCGCCGACGATGCCGAAAGCTGGTTTCATTTCGGCAATCTGCTGGCGCTGCAAGGGCGAACCGACCAGTCGATCGAGGTCTATCGCCAGGCCCTGTCCCTGCGGCCAGGGCACGGCGAGACGCTCGTCAATCTGGGCAACGCGCTCAAGCTCAACGGCGATCGGGAGAATGCTGCGGCCTGTTATCGGCAGGCGCTTCAAATCGATCCGTCAAGCGCGCCCGCCCTCAACAATCTGGGCAACCTGTTGCAGGCGGCGGGCCGGCTGACCGAGGCCGAAGAACTCTATCGCCGCCTGCTGGCGCTCGACCCGGACCATGCCGGCGCGCTCGGCAACCTTGGCAGCGTGCTGCAGGCACAGGCGCGGTTCGACGAGGCGATGGCGTGCTATGGCCGGGCGCTCGAGATCGCCCCCGACGACGCGGCGGCACGCCATAATCTCGCGACGGCGTTCAAGCGGCAGAATCGGCTGGGCGATGCGATCGCGGAATATCGGCGCGCGCTCGCCATCGTGCCGGATTATCCCGAGGCCTTGAGCGGGCTTGGCGCGGCACTCCAGGCGCAAGGTCGTGTGGACGAGGCCGTGCCGTTCTACGAGCGCGCGCTGACGCGGCGGCCCGATTTCCACGAGCCGCTCAATCATCTGATGTTCGCGCTCAACGCCCTTCCGGATAGTACCGGCGTCGACCTGCTGGCGGCGGCGCGGCGCTGGACCGCGGCCTGGTCCCTGGTGCCCGCGCCCGCGACGGATCGTGCCAATTCGCCCGATCCGGATCGGCCGCTCCGCGTCGGCTATGTCTCGCCCGATTTCCGTCATCATCCCGTGGGATATTTCCTGACGGCGATCCTGGGTCACCATGATCCCGCTGCCGTCGAGATCCATTGCTACTGCAATTCCCGGATCGCCGATGACGTGACGCGACGGATCGCGGGGGCCGTCAAAGGCTGGCGCGACATCACGGCGCTCGACGACGCGTCGGCGGCAGCGTTGATCCGGGCCGACGGCATCGACATCCTGGTCGACCTGTCCGGGCACATGGCCGACCATCGCCTGCCGCTGTTCCAACACCGCCCGGCGCCCGTGCAGGTCACCTGGCTCGGCTTCTTCTGCTCGACCGGGCTCGACGCGATCGACCATATCATCGCAGACCCGACGATCATTCCGGTCGAGGCCGAGGCCTGGTACGTCGAGCGGGTCTGGCGTTTGCCCCATTGCTATCTGTGCTTCGACGGCGGAACGGTCGATGTGCCGGTCGGGCCGCTGCCGGCCGGTGCGGCCGGGCCGATCACCTTTGGGTGCTTCAATCGGCGCGACAAGATGAGCGCGCCGGCGCTTGCTGCCTGGGCGGAGATCCTGCGGCGGGTTCCGGGGGCGCGCCTGCTGCTCAAGACCGCGAGCTTCAGCGATCCCGTCACCCGGTCTGAAATGATGGCGGCATTCGCGCGGCTGGGCATCGGTGCCGAACGGCTGATCATCGAGGGCGCGACGCCCCGGCAAGCCCATCTGGAAGCGTACCGTCGGATCGATCTGGCGCTCGATCCTTTCCCCTACACCGGCGCCACGACCTCGGCCGAGGCGCTGTGGATGGGCGTGCCGCTGGTGACGTTGCGCGGCCACACCTTCGTCGGTCGTGTCAGTGCGAGCATGCTCCAGGCGGTCGGGCGGTCCGAGCTGATCGCCGACACGGTCGAGGATTACATCGATCGTGCGGTGGCACTGGCCGCCGACCGGACGCGCCTGGCGGGTTTGCGCGACGGCTTGCGCGCAGCGACGCGTGCGGGGTTGGGCGATGGCGCGGGATTCGCGCGGTCGCTCGAAGCGATCTATCGCGCACAATGGCATGAATGGTGCCGGCCGAGACGTTGAGCGAGACGGGACGCGCCCCGTGGACGCGCCCCGCCGTCGAAGCCGATCTGCATTCAAGGTCGTCGGGTTCCCGGCGACGGTCTATTCCGCCGCCACGGCCTCGCGCACCGTCTCGTCCTGGGCTTCGATCCTTTCGGTCCGGACGACCGGCAGCGCGCCCAATCCCAGCAGCCGTTCGCGGATCTCGTGCTGGTCCAGGCTCAGCAGCGCATAGCGTGGCAGTCCCTTCCACCGAGGGTCGGTAAAGCGCACCAGCCCGTTGACGCGGCGGAAACCATAGATCCTCATCGACATGTTGATGTCGCGTTCGGCCACGAGCGACACCAGGGCCGTCGGCTTCCAGCGCGCGAAGGCCATGCGGACGATCGCCTGGAACAGCAGCTTCGAGAGTGAGGATCCCTGTTTGTTGGGCCGGACCCAGAGCGCGCCCGCGAACACGACCGGCCCGCGGATCGTGGCAAGGTCGACCGCATCGACGCTGCAGCGCGCGCCCATGGGCGGTGTCGGCCCCATCAGGAAGCTGCAATCCTCGAACGCCCGGCCCAGATCGGTCGTGATTTCGCGCAAACGGCAAGCCATGGCGCCGATCGGCTCGCCATCGCCATCCCTGACCGCGATCCAGAGGCCGTTCGTCTGATCGATATGCTCGATCAGCGGATCGTAGATCGGCACCAGTTCGCCGAAGCCTTGCGCGCGAGCCGACGCGTTGAAGAGTTTCAGCGCGTAGAAGTCCGATGAGAATGTGGCCCAGAGACCGCGCGCGGCCAGATCCTGGTACATCTGTCCGTCCAACCGGTCGATGGCGGAGAATTCCGATAAGGTAAGTCCGCAATTAGCGACGAGAAATTCCGTATGCATGATGGATCCCTTGTCCAGGTTGAGAACGGACGAAGGATGCACGCAACTATCGCTCGCAGAAATCCAATCGACACCCGGGGCCGCACATCAATGGGCGCGTTTTATTTCGGCGCCTGAAGTGCCGGCGAGCCCACCACAAGTCCAGATCGCGGAAACCAGAATGCCGCTCGCTTATAGGTTACGCGATGGACGCCGGAATCGAAGGTGACCAATCGGTGCGTCACTTGTCCTGTCCGGGTGGCATCGACGAGAGCTTCGTGGGCTAACCGAGTATATTCGGGCGGAGCGGCCAGCTCGAATATTTCTCGGCCGATCACGGCGCGACGCTGCTCTTCGGTCCAGAACACCGTCCCATCGCCGATATGACGGACCTTGATGGCACTATCATAGATGCTGACGAGCTGCGACAGGCCCAGGTCGGCCAGATGGTCGAGAAAGCCGAAGGTCAGTTCCCCATTGCAGTGACGCCAGGTCTCCATCAACTGCGCATGGCGGTCGTCGGCCGCATCCGCGCCCAGTGCTTCGTGCCGTTCGATCCGGCCGCAGAAAACCTTGAGGTCCTCGATGCTGCGTTCCGACACCTGATGCGGTTGGGCGGAGCCCGGCATGGCAGGGCGAAGCGGTGCGCCTGCGACGTTCAGCAGGCTGCGGGCCAAGTCGACGATATCGTCATGTCGGCCGAGCGCATCCTGCTGGCGCAACTGCGCGGCGAGATGGTCTGCAGTATCGGCGGCAAGTTCGTGGGCACCGGCTTCGATCAGCTTCGAAAGCGCGGCCAACAGATCGGTGAACGGCGTGCCGACCCGTTCTCCGATGTCGAACAGATCGCGTTCACTGCATCCGAGCGCGGCGGCGATCTGCCGGCGGGAGTGGATTCCGAGCCCGCGATCGCCGCGTTCGATCCGCGAAATCGTCGAAGGCGCCATGCCGGCGCGGCTGGCGAGTTCACGGACGGTCAGGCCCCGTTGGGACCGTAGCGACCGTAGCGGGCTTTCGGACCTTTGCTCGAGGTGCGCCGGGCTGTCGGAACTGGGCACGAGAGGGTTCGTCGACCGCTTCTGCATCCCGCTGCTCTTCATTCCCGCTCTGCCGTGTGAACGGCGTTGTTGCCGCATTCAACCATTTGGGCGCCAGCAGGGCAACATGGAAGCCCTTTCCCGACGCGTCATCCGAAATTGTGATGCCACTTTGGCAATTTATGTTGCCATGGCGGATCAAATCATTTGCGTTTGCGGGAGTGCTCTCGATATACTCACGCTATACGGGTAGGTGCGATAGTCGATTCTTCGCTCTGCTCGGCCGGGTAGTGTGACGGCCTGTCGCCGGGTCGGGCTGCCGGATCGTTCGATATTTTCAAGCGCGAGAGCGGCACAGCATGGTCGATAGCCTTCCCCACGGAACGGCCCCCGCGACAGCGCCCCACGGGCGGTCTGGCAAGCGCGGGCAGCCGATCGAGACCGGCGGGATCGCCCGGATCCTGGCGGCCCCCGATACGTCGGGCTATGTGCGCACCTGGCTGGGGGCGGCGCTCGAGCGGGATCCGATGCTGGCGTACCAGGAGGCGGCGACGCTGGTCGGCATGCTGGAATTGCTGACGTGCGGTGAGGCGCGGGCCTGGCTGGCTCCCGCCTTGGCTGCGGCGTTGGCGCAGGAGCCGGAGGCCGCCTTCACGGCGTCCCTGGAAATCGCCCAGGCCCTGAAGCCGGCGGCGATGGTGCTGCAACGGATGGAACAGGCCATGCCGGAGCCGGCCAATAGCCGCGGCGTGCCGAGCGGCCCGCGCGGCGTCGAGGAGTAGGGCGGCCGGTCAGGCCTCCTCGTCCATACCTTCTTTCAAGCCGCGTCGATCGCGGCGGTAAAGATATAGCCCGACCCGCGCACGGTTTTGATCATGCTCGGGTTCTGCGGATCCTCTTCCAGCTTCTTGCGCAGGCGCCCGACCTGGACGTCGATCGTCCGATCGAACGGTCCCGACGAGCGGTTGCGGGCGAGATCGAGCAGGCGGTCGCGCGACAGGACCTGGTTGGCGTTGCCGACGAAGGCGGCCAGCAGATCGAACTCGCCGGTCGTCAGCCGCACTTCCTCGCCCGAAGGCGCGGTCAGCTCACGCGACGTCAGGTCCAGCTTCCAGCCGTTGAACACGGCAGACTGGGGCGGCGCCTTGGCGGATTCGCTGCGGGCCGACGCGCGGCGCAGGACGCTTTTGACGCGCGCCAGCAATTCGCGCAGATGGAACGGCTTCGGTAGATAGTCGTCGGCACCCATTTCGAGCCCGATGATGCGGTCGACCGTTTCGCCGCGTCCGGTCAGGATGATGATGCCGATGTCCGACTGGGCGCGCAGTTGCCGCGCCAGCGACAGGCCATCGTCTCCGGGCAGCATGATGTCGAGCAGCACCAGATCGATCTCGTATTGCTGCATGATCCGTCGCATCGACGGGCCGTCGTTGGCCGTCGATACCCGGTAGCCTTCGCCCGTCAGATAGTTATAGACCAGCTCGCAAATCTCCGGCTGGTCGTCGACGATGACGATATGGTCTGCCGCTTTCATATCTTCATTCGGCTCCCAGCCAATATCCACGCTCGCTCGGCGGCCACGTCTAACCCTCTGAGATCGAAAGCATCCGTCGCGAGTGTAAACCGACCTTACTCGCTGTTACAATTCATTACGCGATAAGCGTCTTCATGACATTAAGCGATTACATGCTGCCCTTAGATTTCTGATGCGCACTGCGGGCGGGGAACGTTCGCTGCAGTGCAAAAAAAGAATTTAAGGAGATGAGCATGTCCGACGTCTTCAATCGTATCGAGCTGGAAATTCCCCGACTCCGCCGGTATGCCCGAGCCCTTACCCGTGATCCCTCGGCCGCCGACGACCTGGTCCAGGACTGCCTCGCCCGTGCGCTTGCGAAATCGCATCTGTGGCAGGAAGGCACCGATCTCCGGGCTTGGCTCTTCACTATCCTCCACAACCAGTACGTCAATACGGTGCGCCGCTCGGTGCGTGAAGGCACGGTCGTCGAAGTCAGCGATACCGAACCGACCTTGGTGGCACCCGCCGTCCAGACCAAGCGCCTCGAGCTCCGCGATCTCGAACGTGCGCTTTCCAAGCTGCCGGGCGAACAGCGCCAGGTTCTGCTGCTGGTCGGCATGGAAGGGCTGCGTTACGAAGAAGTGGCGGAAATCCTCAGCGTCCCGGTCGGTACCGTCCGCTCGCGCCTGTCGCGTGGCCGTGATGCACTGCGCGCTCTGATGGGCGAGTCGGAAGAGGATCGGGCCGAGCGCAAGGCCGATACCGCGCCGCGCCGCAACCGGCGGTCGGAAGAAGACCTCGAAGTCAGCGCCGCCTGATCCCACGGCCTGACGAAGCTATCGGCCGCGCGTCGCCTCCCGACGCGCGGCCGCGATCATGTCGGCCATCACGGCCGGCACCGGCTCTTCCAGGATGTCGTCATAGAGCCGCCGCAAATCCGCTTTCTGCATCTGGTAAGCCGTCACGCGCGCATAGGCTTCGGCATCCTGTTCGAGCGCCGAAGCGACGCGGGTCGCGGCCCGGGGCGGCAGCATTTCATCGATATAGGCGTGCAGATCGTCACTGCTGACGAACAGACGGGAGATGGCCGCCATTGTTTTCAACTCCGAAGACGTTTTCCGTCTGACGGCCGGTGGCCCGTACACACTGATCGTATTTGATACAGTCGGTTTACAAACGGATCAATCCTTCCGAAGGTTCCAGCCGGGGCAGGGCGAGGCCCACGAGACAGGGGTGTCGCCGGGAGCTATTCTCCGGCGAATTTTCGAGGATGGTGCTGGAGGATTGCGGATGCGGATGATTCTGATGGTCGCGGCGATCGTGGCCGCGATACCGGCCGTTGTCGGTGCCGCGCGCGCGGACGAGGTGGGCGCCTTCAAGAACGACTGGACCGGCAACAAGATCGTGGTCGAAGCGATCGCCGATCCGAAGGTGCAGGGCGTCACCTGCCACCTGACCCACTTCGATCGCAGTGTGATCGATCGTCTGCGCAAGGGGAACTGGTTCGAAGATCCATCCAATTCCTCGATCGCCTGCCGCCAGACCGGACCGATCGCGATCGGCGACATCAAGACGGACGAGTCGGGTGAGGAAGTCTTTTCCGAGCGGGCGAGCCTGGTCTTCAAATCGATCGCGGTGCGCCGGATCTATGACAAGAAGAGCGACACGCTGATCTACGTCGCCTATTCGCGCCAGGTCCAGGACGCCAGCGCCAAGATGAGCGTGACGACGGTGCCGCTGTTCGGCACCAGCGCCACCTGGACCGGCCGCAAGCCGTGAGCGAACGGGTCGGCGCGGTCGTCGCCGGCGCTGGGGTCGTCGGCCTGGCCGTCGCGCGCGCGCTTGCCCGGGCCGGCCGCGAGGTACTGGTGCTGGAGGCGGCGGACGCGATCGGCACGGAGACCTCGTCGCGCAACAGCGAGGTCGTCCATGCCGGGATCTATTACCCGAAGGGTAGCCTGAAGGCGCTGCTCTGCGTGCGGGGGCGGCGCCTGCTCTACGAGTATTGCCAATCCCATGGTGTGCCGGTGAGCCGGCTCGGCAAGCTGATCGTGGCGACGAGCCAGAACGAGGCGCGGGCGCTCGACGGCATCGCTGCCAAGGCCTGGGCCAACGGCGTCGAGGATTTGCGACCGATCTCGGTTGAGGAAGCCTTGGCACTCGAACCGGCGCTTGCCTGCACCGGCGCGCTGCTTTCCCCCTCGACCGGCATCGTCGACAGCCACCGGCTGATGCTGGCCTACCAGGGCGATGCCGAGGATGCGGGCGCCATGGTCGCGTTCCATGCGCCGATCCTGCGCGGGCGACCGAACGGCAGCGGCTGGTCGCTCGAGGTCGGTGGGGCGGAGCCGATGCGGCTCGACTGCGACCTGCTGGTCAATGCCGCCGGCCTCGGGGCCGTCGCCCTCGCTGGGCGGCTCGAAGGGTTGGCCGCCGGGGCGATCCCGCCTGCGTATCTGTGCAAGGGCTCCTATTATGGCCTCGCCGGCCGGCCGCCGTTCCGGCACCTGATCTACCCGGTGCCGGAGCATGCCGGCCTGGGCGTGCACCTGACGCTCGACCTGGGTGGCCAGGCGCGTTTCGGCCCCGACACGGAATGGGTCGATCGCATCGATTACGCGGTCGATGTCGCGCGGGCCGACGGCTTTTACGCGGCAATCCGGCGCTACTGGCCCGGCCTGCCCGACGGAGCGCTGCAACCTGGCTATGCCGGCATGCGACCCAAGATCAGCGGTCCGCACGAGCCGGCCGCCGACTTCCGCATCGACGGCCCGGCGCAACATGGTCTGGCCGGGCTGGTCAACCTGTTCGGCATCGAATCGCCAGGCCTGACCGCCTCGCTCGCGATCGCGGACCATGTCGCGACCCTGGCGCGCGAAGAGTACCGATAGGCTGTGTCGATTGGTCTAAACGGAATAGGCGATTTCCTCTATCGCTCGACACGGGGTAGGCTCGCTCCATAATTGACGCGGTGGAGACAAACATGCCCCAGGACGATACAGGCCGGAAGCTGACCCATGCGACGGGTGCGCCCGTGGTCGACAATCTCAACATCCAAACCGCCGGCCCCCGCGGCCCGGCGCTGCTCCAGGACATCTGGCTGCTCGAAAAGCTGGCGCACTTCGATCGCGAAGTGATCCCCGAGCGCCGGATGCATGCCAAGGGCGCCGGCGCCTTCGGCACCTTCACCGTTACCCACGACATCTCGCAATACACCCGGGCAAAGCTGTTCTCGGAGATCGGCAAGCAGACGCCGCTGTTCGCCCGCTTCTCGACCGTGGCCGGCGAGCGCGGCGCGGCGGACGCCGAGCGCGACATCCGCGGCTTCGCGTTCAAATTCTATACCGAGGAAGGCAACTGGGACATCGTCGGCAACAACACGCCGGTGTTCTTCTTCCGCGACCCGATGCGCTTTCCCGACCTCAACCATGCCATCAAGCGCGATCCGCGCACCGGGCTGCGCAGCGCCGACAACAACTGGGATTTCTGGACCCTGCTGCCCGAGGCGCTACACCAGGTGACCTACGTGATGGGCGAGCGCGGCCTGCCGCGCAGCTTCCGGCACATGCATGGCTTCGGTAGCCATACCTTCAGCCTGCTGAATGCGGCCAACGAGCGGGTCTGGGTGAAGTTTCATTTCCGTACCCAGCAAGGCATCGAGAATTTCACCGATGCGGAGGCCGAGGCCGTGGTTGCCAAGGATCGCGAGAGCAGCCAGCGCGACCTGTACTACAGCATCGAAAAGGGCGATTTCCCGCGCTGGACCCTGTTCATCCAGGTCATGACCGAAAGCCAGGCGGCAACCCATCGCCATAATCCGTTCGACCTGACTAAGGTGTGGCCGCAGGCGGAATTCCCGCTGATCGAGGTCGGTGTCGCCGAGCTGAACCGCAATGCGGAGAATTACTTCGCCGACGTCGAGCAGGCGGCGTTCTCGCCGGCAAACATCGTGCCCGGCATCGGTTTCTCGCCCGACAAGATGCTGCAGGCCCGCCTGTTCTCCTACGGCGACGCGCAGCGCTACCGGCTGGGCGTGAACTTCAACCATATTCCGGTCAACGCGCCGAAATGCCCGTACCATTCCTATCATCGCGACGGCGCGATGCGGGTCGACGGCAACGGCGGCGGCACGCCCAGCTATTTCCCCAACAGCCACGGCGAATGGGCCGACCAGCCCGGTCTGGCCGAGCCGCCGCTGCCGATCGACGGTGCGGCCGCCCATTGGGATCATCGGGTCGACGTCGACCATTACGAACAGCCAGGCAACCTGTTCCGGCTGATGACGCCGGCCCAGCAGCAGGTGCTGTTCGACAACACGGCCCGCGCGATGGGCGATGCCGCGGTCCACATCAAGCAGCGCCACATCGCAAACTGCGCCAAGGCGGATCCCGCCTATGGCGCCGGCGTGGCGGCGTCGCTCGGCCTGCCGGTGCCGACAGAACGCTGATCCCGCCTGGCCACCCTCTTTTCCGGACGCATCGGAAAAGAGGGTGGCTTGCCGTCAGCTGCAGGGGCGGCCTTTAGCATCGTAATAGGCGTCGTCGCGCTTGATCAGCCCGTGGTCGAGCGTCAGGAAATTCGCGATGCGCACCTCGAAGGCCGCGCCGGGTCTCGTGCTGCGGGCGACGAACTGTATGGCGATATGCTCCCGGTCGATCACGACCGCCGTCACCTGGTCCTGGATATCGGGAACCGTCTGGAACAGGGCGGCATAGGCCTGTCGCGCGCCGGCGAGCCCGATGCGATCCTGGCAAAAGCCCGGCGAGGTCAGTACGGCGTCCGGCGCATAGAGCGCCACCACTGCTTCCAGATCGTGGCGATTGAATGTCTCGAAGCGTGCTTTCGCGATTCTCTCTGCTGCCGTCGGTGCCGACGCGGCGGACAGGGCAGGGGTAGCGGCGGCCAGCACACAAGCGAGCGCAATCAAGCTTCTCGGCGACATGAGATTTCTCCGTCCGATACGTTCTTCCAGCGGACGGTCGCGTCGTCCCAGGGTTCGAGCGGCACGATACCTCAGTCGGCAGCTTCCAAAAAGGCCTCAGCGCAGCTTTCGGTTGAGATCTTCGTTCCTCCAGCCGTGGCCCTTCGGGCGGCCGTCCAGAATCCGGCTTTGATGATGACGGCGTGCTGCCGTATGTTTGCGGCCGGGGCGAGCGTTACGGGGCTGGGATCGAGATGCAGATTTCGCGACAGCGGTTTCTGGCCGGAGCGCTCGCGGGAGTGGCATCGCTTGCGTTGTCGCCGGGCCTCGTCCGTGGCGCGGCATTTCGCCCGATGCGGGCGATCTTCGTCAATCCCGGCCGGTCCAATGAAGATTTCTGGGTCAGCGTCAGTGCGGTCATGCGCGCTGCGGCCGCCGATCTCGCCATCCATCTCGACATCGTCTATGGCGAGCGTTCGGTGCTCTACACCCAACAGGTCGCGCTCGAACGGATTGCCGTGGCGGAACCTGGCGACTATCTGCTGGTCGGCAACGAACAGCACAGCGCCGGCCCGATCCTGGAGGCCGGCCTGGCGCGCGCGCTCCGATGCCTGATCGTGTTCAACGGCTTCGTCGGCGACGAGGTCGCGCGCTACGGCGGCCCGCGGCAGAAGTTCCCGAATTTCCTGGGCGAGCTGCTTGCCGACAATGTTGCCGCCGGGTCGGAGATCGCACGCGGCCTCATCGCGGCCGCCAAACGCGCCGGGGCGCCGCTTCACGTCGTCGGCATCAACGGCAACGTGGAGACGCCCGCGGCCGCCGACCGCGAGATCGGGCTGCGTCAAGCCACGGCCGGGATCGCCGGTCTGACGTTGGGCCAGGTGCTCACCTCGGACTGGACGCGGGAGGAAGGGCGGCAGCGCGCCGCCGGACTGCTCGATCGCTATCCGGAGACCAGCATCGTGTGGTGCGCCAACGATCCGATCGCGCTCGGCGCGCTCGACGTGGCACTGCAGCGCGGCCGCCGGCCGGGACGCGACATCTTCATCGGTGGGCTCAACTGGTCGTCGGACGCGATCGCGGCCATTCAGTCCGGCCATCTGGAGCTCAGCCTCGGCGGCCATTTCCTGCTCGGCGGCTGGGCGCTGGTTCTGCTGCGCGACTATCACGAGGGCCTGGATTTCGCAGAAGTGCCCGGCGGACTCTCGCAATCCGTGCCGTTCGGCGCGCTCGATCGCAGCAATATCGACAGCTGGGTCGGGCGATATGACGGATCCGACTGGTCGGCAATAAGATTTCAACGTTTTTCGCATTATCTGAGCGGTGCGCGTGGACCTTACGATTTCTCCCTGCCGGCCGTGCTTGGCTGACCTGGTGCCTCCGAACACCGAAATGTGAAAGCTGGAGGGGTTTCGACTGTCGTTCGCGAAGGTTGTGTAGCTGCCGAATTCGTCGCGATGGATGGTTTGCGTATGAACAAGAATTTTGGCCTGGTCCTGCTGCTGGGGCTGCCGGTTTTGGCGCTCGTGCCCGCGGTGCGCCCGGCCGATGCCGCGCAGGTGCAGGCCCGGGTCAGCGACGAGCACGGCAAGCCGGTCGCCGACGCGGTGGTCACGCTGGTGCCGGCCGACACCGCGGTTCCGTCGCCCGATCTGGTGCCGTCGCGCGCGACGGCGGTCGTCGATCAGCGCGACGAGACTTTCGTGCCCTATGTCGTCGTCGTGGCGAAGGGTGGAACGGTGGTCTTCCGCAACAGCGACAAGACGCGCCACCACGTCTATTCCTTTTCGCCGATCAAGCAGTTCGAGTTCGTGCTCAGTCCCGGCGACAGTTCCGCGCCGGTCGCATTCGATGCGCCCGGCATTGCCGCCATCGGCTGCAACATCCACGATTTCATGACGGCCTTCGTCTATGTCGCCGACACGCCGTTCGTGGCGCAGACCGATCGCGACGGCCATGCCATGATCGCCGATCTGCCGCCCGGCAGCTACAGCGCGCGGATCTGGCATCCGCTGCTCCGGCCGTCGGCCGCGCTCCCGGCGCAGACCATCCAGGTTCCGGACGGCGGCGCGGAGCTTTCGAGCACGCTGTCGCTGATGGCGCCGCCGCACCGCGATCACGAACACGGGCTCTACTAGCATGACCCGGATCGGACGCCGCATGGGCTTTCGCCGCCGTCTGACGGTCTTCCTGATGACGACCCTCGTGCTCGTCCAGGCGCTGACGGCAGCCTCGGTCTACACCTTCACCCGCGCGACCCTGATCGAACAGGGCAAGGGCCAGCTCGCCGATGCCGCCGGCCTGTTCGTGCGCCAGCTCGACGAAATCGGCACCCAGGTCGCGTCCGACGTCCAGGTCCTGGCGCTCGACTTCGCGCTGCGTCAGGCCATCGCCCAGCGCGAACACCAGACCGTGTTGTCGGCGCTCCGCAACCATGGAGGACGAGTCGGCGCCGCGCGAATGATGCTGGTCGGCCTCGACGGTGCGGTCGAGGTCGATACCGCCCAGCCCGGTGACACGGCTTCGCCTGTGCCGTTCGCCTTTCCGGGAATGATCGACGCCGCCGCGGTCAGCGGGCGGGGCGCATCGGTCGTCGCGATCGGCGGCCAGGCCTTCTGGATGGTCGTGGTGCCGGTGAAGGCGCCGGTGCCGATCGCCTTCATCGCGGTCTGCGTGCCGCTGAACGACGCCTTGCTGAACAAGCTGCAGGGACTGGCGGCCCTGCCCAAGGCAATCGAACTGACGTTGGAGGACGGGGGTGCCTGGCGGCCGGTCGCCGGCACTGCGCCCCTGCTGCTCGATCATCTGCCGAAACCCGGCGCGGCATTGCCCGCCGGTCCGTTGCAGACCGTCGTGCAAGGCAACGAGGAACTGGTGCTGGCCGCACCGCTCGCCACGCCGGGCGGCAGCCCGCGCGTCGTGGCGGTGCTGGGCTATTCGCTGGACGAGGCCTTGCGGCAATATCAGCCGATCATGGTCGCGATCGGCGTGCTGCTGGCGCTGGGCCTCATTCTGGCGCTGGCCGGCGCCATGCTGGTCGCGCGCAGCGTCGCACGGCCCGTCGAACTGCTCGCCGCCGCGACGCGGCGGTTCGAGGCCGGAGATTATACGCCGCCGCCGCTGCTGCCCCAGGAAGACGAGATCGGCCAGCTGAGCGCCGGGCTCGGCAGCATGGCGCGCGCGATCGGCGAGCGCGAGGAGCGCATCCGCCACCAGGCGGCCCACGATCCGACGACCGGCTTGCTGAACCGGTCGGCATTCGAGGCGGCACTCGCCCCCGTGCTGGCCGCGCGGCACATGTCGGGCGCCTTGGTGATCGTCGGCCTTGCCCGCCTGCAGGAAATCGTCAACACCGTCGGCCGCGAGATCGGCGATCGGCTGCTGAGGGACGCCGGCGAACGCCTGACCGCGCTCATCGCCGAGGCCGGCCGCGTGCAGGTGGGGGCGGTGGGCGAGCGGTCCTTCGCTCTGTTCCTGCCGGGCCTCGACGAATATGCCGTCCGTGCCTGGGCCGAACGGATCACCCAGCTGTTCGATCGGCCGTACCAGGAGGGCGACCTGACGATCGATAGCGCCGCCGTCGTCGGCATCGCGCTGGCGCCGGTCCATGGCCAGTCGACCGCGGAGTTGCTGCTGCACGCCGATGTGGCGCTGATGATGGCGATCGGGTCGGAAACCCGCGTGGCGGTCTATGATCCCACCATCGATCCCCATCGGGCCGACCATCTGTCGCTGATGAGCGACCTGCGCGAAGCGATGGATCAGAATACCCTCGAGCTGTTCTACCAGCCGAAGCTCGACCTGGCCGCCGGACGGATCAGCGGGGCCGAGGCGCTGGTCCGCTGGCGCCACTCCAAGCGCGGCTTCGTCCCACCCGACACGTTCATCGGCCTGGCCGAGGAGACCGGCAACATTCAGCGCCTGACCCGCTGGGTGCTCGACGTCGGCATCGCCCAGGCTGCGGCCTGGCGGCAGAAGGGCCTCGCGCTCAAGATCGCGATCAATTTGTCCGTGCGCGATCTCGCCGACGAAGGATTGCCCGAACGGGTGGCGAACCTGCTGGCGACCCACGGCGTCCCGGCCGACAACCTGGTGCTGGAAGTGACCGAAAGCGCCATCATGGGCAAGCCGGACACGGCCATCGCCGTCCTGCGCCGGCTGGCAAATCAGGGCGTGGTGCTGTCGGTCGATGATTTCGGCGTCGGGCAATCCTCGCTCAGCTATCTACGCCGGCTGCCGGTGCGCGAGCTCAAGATCGACAAGAGCTTCATCCTCAAGCTGGCCGAGACGCCGGACGACCGCACGATCGTACAGTCCGTGGTCGAGCTGGGCCATCGCCTGGGCTACAGCGTCACGGCGGAGGGCATCGAAGACGAGGCGACCCTGGCGCTGCTGGCGGGCTACGGCTGCGACCATGGCCAGGGCTACCACATTGCCAAGCCGATGCCGGCCGACGTCTTCAACCGTTTCCTGAATGACGCGCGCTGGCGCGGCAAGCGGCTGCAGGAAGCGTCATGACCGATCGGTGGCGAGCGGCAGGGCTCGCCATCTGGCTTCTCGCGACAGGGGCCGATCAGGCGCAGGCGTTCGATCTCGACGATCTTCACCTCGACGGTTTCGTGGACGGCCGCCTGGTCCAGCCGGGCGACGAGCAGAGCTGGATCAAGGGCGGCCTCGGCAAGCTGCGCTACGGCGGCGGCCGGTTCGAGCCCGGAGCCGGCGGCGTCGTCCTGGTGCCATGGGTGCAGATCACGCCGGCCCTGACGGGGGTGCTGGACCTGCGCTACGATCCCGGGCAGCGCGACATCGTCGGGGCCGACGAGGCGTATCTGCGCTATCGGCCGGTCTCGACCACCGCCTGGCGCTGGTCGGTCAAGGCCGGTGCGTTCTTCCCGCCGATCTCCCTCGAAGGCACCGGCGTCGGCTGGACCAGTCCCTGGACCGTGACGCCCTCGGCGATCAACAGTTGGGTTGGCGAGGAGCTGCGCACGATCGGCGTCGAGCCGACGCTGGAATGGCGTGGCGATGCCGGCATGCTGACGGCGACGGCTGCGATCTTCGGGGTCAACAGCGCTGCCGGCACCTTGCTCGCGTCCAGCGGCTGGAACCTGTCGGACACCATCACGCCGCTGGGTGGCCGGGTGCGCCTGCCCAACCTGTTCGGACCGGAATCGACCAGCCGCACCTTCGACGAGGACGACAATCGCCCCGGCTGGTACGCCGGTGCCACCTGGAAGATGCCGGCCTACGGCGAGCTTTCGGTGCTGCGCTACGACAATGACGCCAATCTCGACGCCAGCCTGCACGACAAGCCATGGCATACCCGATTCTGGAGCTTGGGCGCCAGGTCGGAGCTGGACGACTTGACCTTCCTCGCCCAGGGTATGCTGGGCGATACCGGCGTCGCCTACGACCCGGTTGGCTCGACTACGACCCACTTCTATGCCGCCTATGTGCTGGTCGGCTGGCAGCGGGACGACTGGCGCGTCGCCGGGCGGATCGACCGGTTCGGCACCGGGGGCTTCAACGACGATTTCGACAGGAACCTCGGCGAACACGGCATGGCCGGCACGCTCGCCGTCACTTGGCGGCCGCTCGACTGGCTGCGCCTGACCGGTGAGGCGCTGCGCATCGACAGTACGCGCAACGCCCGCCTTGGCACAGGCCTGGCGCCCCGCTCGGTCGACGACCAATTCCAACTGGCTGCGCGCCTGTTCTTCTGATCGGCGCTTCAACCCGTCGGCAAGAGACCATCGATAGGCTATCGTGGCCTCCCGGCCCAAAGGGGAGAACCGATTTGACCAGCGCTTGTACGGTCGACGAACTCAAGGCGGAGGTCGACCGACTGCTCGATCGATACGAACGCGCCGAGATCAAGGACGGGCGACTGCTCGAGCCGCCGGAGACACGGGATATCGCGTTGGAGGGGCGTCCCGTTGCGCTCCTCGGCGCCGGCGCCGCCTTCCCGCAGGAGTTCGTCCGGCATCTCGTGGAGAGACACCACGTCGTCGCCCTGGTCGACAATGTCCGCATCGGCGAGGCTCGCTACGAGAGGGAGTTCGTCGGCGACGCAGCGTTCCTCGACGTGGCTCACCGGGCGCCCGATCTGGTCGCCGTCATGTGCTGCGCCAGCGACGGCGCCGTCGCGCATTTCGCGGCGCTGGCGGCGCGGGCCGGCGTGCCGGTGCTGAGTCTGTTCCAGGCGATGCGGCGCGAGGGACTGCTGTCCCACGGCCGGGCCCACGGTGTCGTGGAAACGATCGAAACCCTGGCGCATGCCAATCCGCACCTGGACCGGTTCGCGGACGAGCTCAGTCTCAGGACCTACTATTGCCTGCTGCTCCACCGGCTGTCCTGGTCACGCCACTGGCTCGACATGGTGCGTTTTCACTACGACGAGATGTATTTCGGTTCGGGCATCTTTCCGCTGTCGCACTCGGAAATCCTGGTCGACGGCGGTGCCTTCGACGGCGATTCGATCCGGGCCTTCGACCGGTTCACCGGTGGGGAGGCGACCCATATCCACGCCTTCGAGCCGGACGGACAGAGTGCCGCGGCCCTGCGCCACAATTTTGCGGGCCGGTCGAATTTGACGCTGGTCGAGGCGGGCCTCTGGTCCGAGACGACCCGCTTGTCCTTCCGCAGCGACGGCTCGCTCGGCAGCAACCTCAGCACCGCCGGAACCATCACGGTGCCGGTCGTGGCCTTGGACGACCGGGGCATCGACGACGCGACCCTCATCAAGCTGGACATCGAGGGCGCCGAGGTGCCGGCGCTGAACGGCGCGCGCGACACTATCCGCCGCTGCGCCCCGAAACTGGCGGTGTGCGCGTATCACCTCGCCGATGATCTTCTGCAGATCCCGCGGACCATTCTCGCCATCCGGCCGGAGTATCGCCTGTTCCTGCGGCACTATTCGCCGTGGATGACCGACACTGTCGTCTACGCCGTCTGATCGTGCGTCGGCGCGAGGCGGAGGACCGTTGTCCGGGCTTCCGATCTCACGACGATGCTCGAGGGTTCAGATCGATCGGGTGGCGCCGCCGTCGATGCGGATCATGGAGCCGGTGACGTAACTCGCCTTGTCGCTCGCCAGGAAGGCGGCGACCGCGCCGAATTCCTCGATCGTGCCGTAGCGGCCGACCGGGATGTCGCCGGCGGCCTTGGCGGCGATCTCCTCGACCGGCTTGCCCTGGCGGCCGGCGACCATGTTGTCGAGCTGGGCGACGCGCTCGGTCGCGATCCGGCCGGGCAGCAGCATGTTGACGGTGACGCCGTCCTTGCCGACCTCGCCCGCCAGGGTCTTGGACCAGCCGACGAGCGCCGAGCGCAACGTGTTCGACATGCCGATGGTCGGGATCGGCTGGATGACGCCGGACGAGGCCACGGTCAGCACCCGGCCCCAGCCCCGCGCGCGCATGCCGGGCAGCGCCAGGTCGGTCAGGCCGATGACGTTCAGCACCATCGCCTCGAACTGGGTCTGCCATTGTTCCGGCGCGATGCCGGCGGCGCCGGACGGCGGCGGACCGCCGGAATTGTTGATCAGGATGTCGACGCCGCCGAACGCCTCGGCGATACGGTGAAACGCCTTGGCGATGCTGGCGCGGTCGCCCAGGTCGGCCGCGACGGCCATCATCGGTGCGCCCGTCTTGTCGCCGATCTCCAGCGCCGCCCGCTCCAGGGCCTCGCGATTGCGCGAGACGATCGCGACCGAGGCGCCTTCGGCCGCCAGGGCCGTCGCGATGCCGCGGCCGATGCCGCGACCGCCGCCCATGACCAGGGCGCGCTTGCCCGTCAGACCCAGATCCATCGTCCAATCCTCTTCGTCGTTTGGCCTCGTCGAGGCCGTCGCCGTCCCGGCGGGTCGCTTCGGCTTGCTAGGTCCGACCCGCAAGGCGGGCGCAGATCATGCGCCGGGCGAACCGGGCAGGGCAAGTCGGGACGGTCGCTCATGCCGCCTCAGGAAAACGCCAGGGCGACCGCTTCGAGCGCCGGTCCGTCCGGAACGGCGATGGTCTCTAGCACGGTGAAATGGTCGTGGTTCGGTGCCGCGATCTCCTCGACGGTCTCGCCGCCGTCGCGCAACAATCCCGCATACGAGCCGGTCTGGCGGATCAACTCCGGCAGCTCTATTGCGCCCACGGTCAGCAGGGTCCTGACGCCCGGCCCGACATGCCGTTCCGGGCTATGCAGCGTTACCTCCTCCGGGATCAGGTCGAGCTTGTCGTTCAGGTAGCAGAGGCTGATCGGCTCCAGGTCGTAGAGGCCGCTGATGCCCAGCACCAGGGCCACGGCCGGGTGGGCGCGGTGGCTGGCGGCGAGATGGCCGCCGGCGGAGTGGCCGGACAGGCAGAGGCGCCTCGGGTCGGCCCCCCAGCCGGCGAAATGCGACGCCAGGAAATCCACCGCCTGGCCGATCTCGTCGACGATCGCGCCGATGCGCGCATCGGGTCCCAGCGAGTATTCGATCAGCGCCACGTTGAAGCCGCGCGCGAGCGGGCCGGCGGCGACATGGGCGAATTCCTCCTTTGCCCGCGATTGCCAATAGCCGCCATGGATGAAGGCCAGGGTCGGCGCGCCGACGCGCGGGCCTGGGATCCAGTCGAGCCGCTGGCGCGGCTTGGCGCCGTAAGGCAGATCGCGCTTCACGTCGAAGCTGTCGTAGACCGCCGCACTGCGCCGGGCGAAATCCGCCATCTTGTCGAGCACGTCCGGCACCGCCGCGCCATTGTTGTAGCCGCGCCCGAGCGCATCGCGATCCATGCCCCGATACAAACCCATGTGTGCCGTCCCTGAAGCGTCCTGATCCGATCCCAAGGTTCGGTCGGCGCGGCGCGCGATGCAAGGGGGGGCGTCAGCGCTGCCAGATCCGCCGATAGATCGTACGGAAATCTGCGACCGCAGGCGCCGGGTCGGTACGGGTGACGACGATGGGGTCGGCGACGAAGCCGCTGACGGGTTGGCGGGCCATCAGCCGGTTCAACTCGTCGAGCAATTGCCAGGCCTGGAGCGCCAAGGGCTCGGCGACGGTCGCGGTCTGGTAGTAGCCCCGCTGGATCCGATCGAGCGCGCTGGGGCTGCCGTCGCCGGCGGAAATCAGCGAAATCCGGTCCGGTGCGATGCCTTCGCGCTGCAGCTCGGCGGTCGCATCGTCGAAATAGAGGTCGTTGATCGCCAGGATGTCGGTCAGTTCTCCGCCATACTGCTGCATCAGCCGGGCGATCTCGACGGGCATGCGGGTCGCGGTGTCGGCGAGCGGCACATCGACGAGCTCCAGCAGGGTACATTGCCCGCAGGCCTTGATGCTGTTGGCCATGCCGCGCGCCTTCGACACCGCGATCGCGTAGCGATAGTCGGTCAGAATGACGACGCCGGCACGGCCGTTCGACCGGGTGATCGCGGCTTTGGCGGCCAGGCGCGCGACCGCGGCAGGGTCGGTGGTCACGTTGATCGCGACCGGCGTGCTCGGCACCGGGCCGGGCCTGGGCCCGACATGCCAACCGACCAGCGGAAGCGCGCGTTCCTGGGCGGCGTCGCCATAGTCCGGCATGCCTCTGACGGCATCGAGGCCGGCCAGCACGACGCCGTCGGCTGCCGTGCCGTCGCCGACATCGCCGGAAACCGAGATGCGCAAGGCGTCGGCCAGCCTGGCCTCATCGCCTGCCGCATCGAGGGTGACAATATGCCACTGCAGGACCCCGGCCGCCTCGTTCAAGTCCGCGACGATCCCGCCGATCCCATCGTTCCGCATATTCTCGGCGACGACGACGATCCGTTTACCCGGGGCGGCAGCGGGGCCGGTGGTCGGCCCGTGCCATTCCTGGGCAGCGGCGGGAGGTCCGATCAGGATGGAAAAAAAGCCGAGAAACACCCATCGACGGCCCGCGCGCCCGAGGCGCGACGATGCTTCGAACGTTCCATCCCGTGGCCGCTTCGCTCGGGTCATTTCCCCTCGCATCGGCTTCATGCCCGCTTTTCGCCGGTTCTTCGGTAGCCGGGCAGCATGCTAGCGCGGATATGGCGACGGTACCAGCGCCGCGCCCCGATGCCGGCCGCTCTCAGAAGCTCGGCGGCGTGCAGGCGCTGACGACTTCGCAGACCTCGTCGCCGACGTTGCGGAAGCGGTGCGGCTTGTTGCTTTCGAAATAATAAGCGTCGCCGGGCCCCAGCACCCGCTTGTCGTTGCCGACCTGGA
Organism: Aliidongia sp.; assembly: GCF_035943795.1. Classification (NCBI taxonomy): domain Bacteria; kingdom Pseudomonadati; phylum Pseudomonadota; class Alphaproteobacteria; order Rhodospirillales; family Dongiaceae; genus Aliidongia; species Aliidongia sp. The sequence continues at coordinate 66,414 of NZ_DASZBY010000140.1, forward strand.
CCTCCAGCCGTCCGCGGATGATCACGCCGCCCTCTTGCCCCTCGTGGTGCAGCAGCACTTTCCCCGTGTCGGTGCCCGGCTGGTAGCGCTCGTGCAGGATCTGCAGCGCGCGGCCCTTGAGGTCGGGCAGGATCTGGCGGAACGAGATGCCGCCCTCGCCGATCTCGACCAGTTCGTCGGCCGCGAAGAACACGCGCTCCTGGTCGGCCAGCGGGAAGCCGAAGAATTCGGCGAGGCCGATCGGAATGCCATCGAGGATGCGCTTCAACGAGCCTACGGACGGGCTGACGCTGCCGCTCTCGATCAGCGAGATCGTGGCGTTCGTCACGCCGCATTTGCGCGCCAGCGCCCGTTGCGACAGGCCGTGCAGCCGTCTGATGGCGCCGAGGCGGATACCGACGTCGTCGCTCATGGCGGCGGCCCCTCTGTTTCGACTGTTCAACATATTTAACGAAAACAGGGTCGGGCTCAATGATTTCAAGCGGTTGATCGGCCAAAGAAATAGCCTGTCCCATTGGCGGCAAAGCTCTGACAATGGCAGCAGGTCCAGTCTCCTTCAGGTGCACGCCGCCATGTCCGAAATCGCGATGCCGAACGATCTCGAATCCTTCTGGATGCCGTTCACGGCGAACCGCCAGTTCAAGGCGGCGCCGCGCCTGCTGGTTTCGGCCAAGGATATGCACTATGTGGCGGCCGACGGGCACAAGGTGCTCGACGGTGCCGCCGGGCTCTGGTGCTGCAACGCCGGCCATGGCCGGCAGAAGATCGTCGAGGCGGTGCAGGCCCAGGTCGCCCAGCTCGATTTCGCGCCGACCTTCCAGATCGGCCATCCCAAGGCGTTCGAGGCGGCATCGCGCCTGGCTGCGATGCTGCCGGGCGATCTCGACCGGATCTTCTTCGCCAATTCCGGATCCGAGGCTGTGGACACCGCGCTCAAGATCGCGCTCGCCTACCATCGGGCGCGCGGCGAGGGCACGCGGACCCGGTTGATCGGGCGCGAGCGCGGCTACCACGGCGTGGGCTTCGGCGGCATCTCGGTCGGCGGCATCGTCAACAACCGCAAATTCTTCGGCGGGCTGCTGACCGGCGTCGACCATCTGCCCCATACCCATAACCTGGCCGAGAATGCCTTCTCGCGCGGCGTGCCGGCCTGGGGCGCACATCTGGCCGACGAACTGGAGCGGATCGTCACCCTCCATGACGCGTCCAACATCGCGGCCGTCATCGTCGAGCCGGTCGCGGGTTCGACCGGCGTGCTGGTGCCGCCCAAGGGCTATCTGAAGCGCCTGCGCGAGATCTGCGACAAGCACGGCATCCTGTTGATTTTCGACGAGGTGATCTCGGGCTTCGGCCGCCTGGGCTCCAGCTTCGCGTCGGAGCATTTCGACGTGCTGCCCGACATGGTCACGCTCGCCAAGGGCCTGACCAACGGCGTGGTGCCGATGGCGGCGGTCGGCGCGCGCGAGAAGATCTACCAGGCCTTCATGCAGGGGCCGGACAACGCCATGGAGCTGTTCCACGGCTACACCTATTCCGGCCACCCGATCGCGTCTGCCGCCGCGATCGCCACGATGGACCTCTATCGCGAGGAAGGGCTGTTCGAGCGCTCGGCGTCGCTGGCGCCCTATTTCGAAGAGGCGGCCCACGCGCTGAAGGGCCTGCCCCATGTCATCGACATCCGGAACATCGGCCTCGTCGCCGGCATCGAACTCGAATCGCGGCCGGGCAAGGTCGGCGCCCGGGCCTACGAGGCGCTGGTGAAATGTTTCGAGCAGGGGCTGCTGATCCGGACAACCGGTGATATCATCGCGCTCTCGCCGCCGTTGATCATCGAAAAGCATCAAATCGACGAGATGTTCGGCCTTCTCGCCAAGGTACTGCGCGACATCGACTGATCGCGCGGTATCCCTCGGAACAGCGCGAACGCGCGGAGAGACGGCCGTCCAGGATCCACCGGGAGGAGACGGATCGTGCTGATCGGCGTACCCAGAGAAATCAAGATCAACGAAAACCGGGTCGGGCTCGTGCCCGGTTCCGTGCGCGAACTGGTTCATCACGGCCATCGCGTCATGGTGGAGCGTGGCGCCGGCGCCGCCATCGGCTTCTCCGACGAGGCCTATGCCACGGTCGGCGCCGAACTGTCGGAGTCGGCGCACGAGATCTTCGCCGCCGCCGACATGATCGTGAAGGTGAAGGAACCGCAGCCGCGCGAATGCGCCATGCTGCGCGACGGGCAGATCCTGTTCACCTACCTGCATCTGGCCGCCGACAAGGAGCAGACCGAGGCGCTGATCCAGTCGCGCAGCATCTGCATCGCCTACGAGACCGTGACCGACGTGCGCCGCGGCTTGCCGCTGCTGGCGCCGATGAGCGAAGTGGCCGGCCGGATGTCGGTGCAGGTCGCGGCCCATTGCCTGGAAACCCAGCAGGGTGGTGCCGGCATGCTGCTGGGCGGCGTTCCGGGCGTGCCGGCAGCCAAGGTCGTCATTCTGGGTGGCGGCGTGTCCGGCACCAATGCCGCGCGCATGGCGATGGGCATGGAGGCGCATGTGACCGTGATCGACAGGTCGCTGCAGCGCCTGAACGAGCTCGACATGCAATTCGGCGCCCGGCTGCACACGCTGTTCTCGACGGCGGAGAACATCGAGCGCTCGGTCATCGATGCCGATGCGGTGATCGGCGCGGTGCTGATCCCGGGTGCGGCGGCCCCGAAGCTCGTGACCCGCGACATGGTGCGCCAGATGAAGCCGGGCGCGGTCATGGTCGATATCGCGATCGACCAGGGCGGCTGTTTCGAAACCTCGCGTCCGACCAGCCACGACGCCCCGACCTATGTCGAACACGGCGTCGTGCATTACTGCGTCACCAACATGCCGGGCGCGGTCGCCCGGACTTCGACCGTGGCACTCAACAACGCCACCCTGCCGTTCGTCATGGCGCTGGCCGACCGGGGATGGAAGCGCGCGCTCAAGCACGATCCCCATCTCAAGGCCGGCCTCAACGTCGCCCACGGCCGGATCACCCACGAAGCCGTTGCTCAGGCCTTGGGATACCATTATCTGGTGCCGGACGAGGTCTTGGCGGATTGAGCGAGCATGCGGGTCACGGTACTGGCGGCAACCGGGCGATTGGGACAGGCGCTCGTTCGGCATCTGTTGGCCGAGGGGCATGACGTCGTCGCCGTCGGCCGTGACCCGGCCAAACTAGCCCGGCTGCCCGGCGGGATCACACGCCGGGCAGCCGATTTCGATGATGGGCCGGCGCTGCGGGCGGCGCTCGCCGATGCGGACCGTGTGGTCAGCTGCACCAATGCCGTCCATGTGCCGGCGATCCTCGCCGCCCTGCCGGTGCCGCTGCCCGAACGGCTGGTCCTCATGGGCTCGACCCGGCGCTTTTCGGCGGTGCCCGATGCGACGGCCGAGCATGTGCGGCGGGCCGAAGTGCTGCTGGCCCAGTATCCGATGCCGAGCGTCCTGCTGCTGGCCAGTCTGATCTATGGCGGCGGCGGTAGCGTCATTGATGCGTTGGCGGCGAAGCTGCGCCGCTCGCGTTTCCTGCCGTTGCCGGACGGCGGGCAGACCCTGGTACAGCCAATCCATATCGCCGACGTGGCGGCGTCGCTCGCGGCGGCACTCCTGCGCGATGAGGCCCCGGGCTCGCCGATCGTCATCGCGGGTCCGGCGCCGATCAGCTATGGGGCGATGGTCCGGACGATCGCCCGCGGCATCGGCCGGCCGGTCGTCATCCTGACGGTGCCTGGCTGGCTGTTCTCGGCGCTGGGCCGGCTGCTGACCCTGGTGCCGAGGCTCTCCGGGCTCGGCGGCAGCCTGCGTCGCCTGGTCGAGGACAAGGCCTACGACGTCGGCGAGATGCGCCGGCGCTTGGGTATTTCGCCGCGCGCGTTCGAAATCGGTGGCCCGGACGATCCGGCTTGGGCATAAGTACCAGCTAATATATCACTTCCCTTGAATTTCGGAGCATACGGGCGGCATGACGGGTTGGCGCTTCCTCGCGGCTGCCCTGTCGGCGCTGGCGTTGCTCCCGTCCGGGATGGCGCGCGCGGACGACCAGGCGCAGCCGCGGTTGACCTGGGTCATGGCCGTCCCGCCGCCGATCCACATCACCCTTCGTGCTGGGCCGCGCGGCTATGCGGACGAGACGCTCGACTGGTTCCTGGCGCGGTTGCCCGATTACCGGCACGAGGTGATCACCGCGAATTCCAAGAGGTTGCAGGACATGCTCGCGGCCGCTGACGGCATCTGTGGCGGCGCCATGTTCAAGACGTCGGAACGCGAGATCGACACCCAGTTCTCGCGCCCGGTCTATTGGACCCTGCCCAACCAGCTGATCGTGAGCGCCCAGCGGTCGGCGGCGCTCACCGCCCATCTGAACGGCCAGGGTGAGGTCGATCTGCCGGCCCTGCTGGCCGACAAATCGTTCGTCGGCAGCTTGCAGCTGGGCCGCTCCTATTCGAGCGGCATCGACCGGGCCATGGCCGAGGCGCAGAAGCGCCCGGGCGACAGCGCCAGCCTGGTCTCGATCCGCGGCCCCGGGCATTTCGACATGCTGGCGAGCGGTCGCTTCGACTGGACCATCGGCTTTCCGATCGAGGCGCGATGGTGGGCGAGCCGGCTCGAGGGCAATCCGGAAAAGACGAATTTCCTCAGCGAGCTGGGCGGGGCGGATCTGTCCTACCTCAGCCGGCCGATCGCCGGCAGCACGGGATTGGTTCCCGCTTACATCGGTTGCTCCAAGCGACCGATCGGCCTGGCCGTCATCGCCGCGATCGACCGGCTGATCGATGCCGCCGGCCCGGATCGCCCCTGGGACGCCTTCTATCTGGAGTGGCTCGATCCCGTCACCCGGGCCGACTATCTCCGCGCGCTCGCCGCGGTGCTGCGGTAGGCCCGGTCCGGTCCCCCCGCAACAGGTCATCGACGAACGCGGGCACCAATGTTCCCGCCGGCCCGTAGCGGGCCTCGTCGAACAGGCTGGCGCCTTCCGAGGGCTCGAGATTGAGTTCGATCGTGCGGGCGCCGGCGCGGCGCGCGTCTGCGACGAAGCCGGCGGCAGGATAGACGTTCCCAGACGTGCCGATCGAAACGAACAGGTCGGCCTGGGCCAGGGCTGCCTCGATCTCCGGCATGTGCAGCGGCATCTCGCCGAACCAGACGACCTGGGGCCGAAGCGTGCCGGCGCTGTCGCAGCCGGCGCAGACGAGCTCCGGCGTCAGGTCTTCGGCGACCGGCACGACCCGGCCGCACGCGGTGCAGCGCGCCTTCAGCAACTCGCCATGCATGTGCAGGACATGGCGCGAGCCCGCGCGCTCGTGCAGGTCGTCGATGTTCTGGGTGACCAGCATCAGGTCGCCCGGCCATTCCCGCTCGAGCCGGGCGAGCGCCCGGTGGCCCGCGTTGGGTTGGATCGCCACATCCAGCAATTGCCGGCGCCGGGCATTGTAGAAACCCTGGACCCGGGCGGGATCGGCCCGGAACGCCTCGGGGGTCGCCACGTCCTCGATGCGCACCTTGGCCCAGATGCCGTCGGCGTCGCGGAAGGTCGCGAGCCCGGATTCCCGGCTGATGCCCGCCCCGGTCAGGATGACGATCGAGCGCATGGTCCCGGGTCCTCCCTTCAGGCCAGCAGGTCGCGGACGAGCGGCATCACCTTGCTGCCGTAGAGCTCGATGCTGCGCATCAGCTTGTCGTGCGGCAACGGGCCTGCGCTGTATTTCAGATTGAACCGGGCGAGACCGAGCGTCCTCGCGGTGGCGGCGATCTTGCGGGCGACCGTTTCCGGCGACCCGACATAGAGCGAGCCCTGATCCGCCTCCCGATCGAATTCGGCCTGGCCCATCGGCGGCCAGCCGCGCTCGGCACCGATGCGGTCGCGCATCTGCTTGTAGTCCGACCAGAGTTCCGCGCGCGCCTGCTCGTCGGTCTCGGCGACGTAGCCCGGCGAGTGGACGCCGATCGGCGGTGCAGGCTGGCCCAACTGCGCGAAGGAGCGGTGGTATAAGTCTACGTAGGACCGGAACCGGGCCGGGTCGCCGCCGATGATCGCCAGCATCATCGGCAGACCATACCGGGCGGCGCGGACGACGGATTCCGGGCTGCCGCCCACGCCGATCCAGGTCTTCAGCGCACCGGCCTCGACCGGTGGGAACACCCGCTGACCGGTCAGCGGCGGGCGGGTCTTGCCCTGCCAGGTCACGGCATCCTGCCCGCGCAGCGCCGCGAACAGGTCGAGCTTGTCCTCGAACAATTCCTCGTATTGCGACAGGTCGAAGCCGAACAACGGGAAGGATTCGGTGAAGGAGCCGCGGCCCAGGATTACTTCGGCGCGTCCTTTCGAGGCGGCGTCCAGGGTGGCGAAGCGCTGGAACACGCGGATCGGATCGTCCGAGCTCAGCACGGTGACCGCCGAACCCAGCCGGATCTGCCGGGTGCGTCCAGCGATCGCCGCCAGCACGACCTCGGGCGCCGAGATGGCAAAGTCCGCCCGGTGGTGCTCGCCGACTCCGAAGAAGTCGATGTCCAGGCCGTCGGCCAGCACCGCCTCGTCGACCACGTTCCGGATGACATGGGCATGGGAGAGCAGGCGCCCGTCCGGTCCGGTGGTGACGTCGCCGAACGTGTCGAGGCCGAGTTCCAGCACTTGCGTCATGACGATTTCTCCGCCCGGACCATCGCCCAATATGGTGCGCCCGTCACGGGCTCGACGATGGGCTCCGACGGCCGGAAGCCGTGCCGACCATAGAACGGCAGGCTCAAGGGATTGAAGGTTTCGAGATAGCAGGCGGCGCCCTGGGTGTCGGCTTCGGCGAGCGTCGGCGCCAGCAGTCGGCCGCCCAGGCCGCGACCGCGCGCGGATGTCGCCACGCCCAGGATGGAAAGATACCAGGCGGATTCGGCGATCCCGGCCACGAGGTTGGCGTCCATGAAATCGATGATGCGCCGGTAGTTCGAAAAGCCCTGCGCGCCGAGCAGGTCGGCGAAGGCGGCGTGTTTGCGCGCGCGGGCGGCCGCCAGCACGGCTTCATCCCCGGGCGGAACCCAGATCGCGGCTCCGTCGTCTCCGGCGATCACGACCCGGCCGACCTCGTGACCTTCCGCCAGCGAGAGCCGGAAATATCGATCGAGGCAATCGGTCCGCGCGGCCTCGTCATCGCCAAAGCCTTCGGTGATCGACCAGTAGAACGGATCGTCGCCGAGGGCGCTCGCGAGGGTGGCTGCGATATCGGTGGCACTGGCGTCCGGCAAGAATTCTCTCCTTTGGGGCGTCTCGCATGTCCTGGCCATTTCCCAGCCGTGCGCGGCGCCATCCTAGAAGCGCCGATGCCGGGATGCCATATGCGCCATGCCATGACTGCCGATCTCGCCCAGACTCTCGCCGATATCCGTGCCTGCCGGCTGTGCGCCGATCATCTGCCGCGCGGGCCGCGGCCGATCATCCGGGCGAGCGCCACCGCCCGCCTGCTGATCATTTCCCAGGCGCCCGGTACGCGGGTGCATGAGACCGGGCTGTCGTTCAACGACCGCAGCGGCGACCGGCTACGCGAGTGGTTGGGCATCGATCGCACCACCTTCTACGACGAGAGCAAGGTGGCGATCATGGGAATGGGCTTCTGCTATCCAGGTGTCGATCGCCATGGCGGCGATCTGCCGCCGCGGCCGGAATGCGCGCCGCGCTGGCACGAGCAGGTGCTGCCGCTGTTGCCGGCAGTCCGGCTGACCCTGCTGATCGGCCTGCACGCCCATCGGGTCTATCTGCCGGGTGGCGGACGGCAGAGCGTCACCGAACGGGTCGCGGCCTGGCGGGAGCAACCGGCGGACCGCCTGGTGATGCCGCACCCGAGCTGGCGCAACACCGGCTGGCTGAAACGCAATCCCTGGTTCGCCGAAGACCTGCTGCCGGTGCTGCGCGCCCGCGTGCAGGCGGTGCTCGGCGACGACAATCCCTGATGGAATGAAACGGCCGTCTCCTCCGTTGGAGGGAAAACGGACGGGGGCGGCATGCGGGCTTTGGTTGCAATCGTCGGGGGCATGTCCCTGATGGCCGCCGTGTCCGCCTGGGCACAGGACCAGGCCGGCAGCACTACGATCATGAAGCCGGACGAGACTGTGATTTCGCCGCCGGACAGTTCGCATCTGATTCTGCCGGGTCAGCCCGACGATGCCGATCCGGCGATCCCACCGCCGACCTTGCCGCCGCTCTGGCTCGTGCCGCTGCCGGACGAAGCTGCCCAAGCGGCGGATCGGGCAAGGCTCGATGCAGCCTTGGCGGCGCGGTTTGCGTTTGCGCCATCGCCGGTCCGGTACTTCGATGCCGACATTGTCCCGCTGGCCGCGGGACAGCCGTGGCAGGCCTTGCGGCGTCGTGTCGACGGCACGCTCGGTCCTTAAGCTCGGCCTTGTCCCCGACGATCGCCGGCCGCATGTTTGCGTCATGGGTGAACAGCGCGTCACGATCTCCGCGTCCCGGGCCCGGACCGGCGGCCGGCCGACCCGAGCCGAATCGGCGCGCCGGCTCGAACATCTGCTCGACGTCGCCGCCAAGTCGTTTCTCAGCCACGGGTATGGTGCCACCACGATCGAAGCCGTGGCCCGCGGGTCCGGCATCGCCAAGAAGACGATCTACCGGCGCTTCGGCGACAAGGCCGCGCTGTTCGGCGCGGTGCTGCGCCGCCTTTTCGACCGATGGTTCGATGTCCTGGGCGAGGTCGCGGTCGAGGACGACGCGCTGCCCGGCACCCTGCGCGCCTACGCCCGGCACGTGCTCGCTGGTGCAGTCAACCAGGAAGGTCTGATGCTGTCGGCCATGATCCAGGCGGAGGCGCGCGCTTTCCCGCATCTGGCCCAGGGCTATTATGAAAATGGTCCCGCCCGCATCCAGGCGATGCTTGCCCGGTTTCTGGCGGAACAGCACGCCGCGGGCCGCGTGAGGATCGAGGATCCGGACGTTGCGGCCGAGCAGTTCCTGCATCTGGCGATTGGCGGCATTCATCGCCGCGCCATGCTCGGCATCGGGCCCACGCCGGACCAGGATGCCCTCGACCGACGGGCCGATTTCGCCGTGCGCGTGTTCCTCGACGGATGCCGCGCGATCGCCGACGATGATCGGCGTTAGTTCTCGGCCGTCTTGTGAAAGGTCAGCACGCTCATCAACTGATGGCAGTGGCCGACGTCGTCGACCAACGGCAGCAGCAGGTGGCGATAGTAGATCAGCGGCCGGCCGAGCCAGTTCAAAGTGCGTTCGGCGAGGGTCACCAGACCGTCGTCCCGTGCGGCGTCGAACTCGCGGCGGGTTTCGGGCAACAGCGGGCAAGGCAGGTCGCCCAGCAGAATGCCTTGCATATTGCCAATCAGGTTTTCGCAGACGTTGGTTCCCGCCAGACGGCAGCGGTAGTCGGGCACGCCATCGATCTCCCAAAGGACCAGATGGGGCAATGCCGTTCCCAGGTCGCACGGGTCGATGTCGCTCCGGCGCGGTGCAGCGAAGGCGCCGCGCTTGGCCCGCCAATAGGAAAGGACTTTGCGATGCATACTGGTCAGCCGATCCTCGGGCATCTCATCGGCTGGCAAGGAGACGCTGTAGAGCGTGCGCTCCGGTCCCAGGAGCGTCCTGTCCTCGCTCGCGGCGTCGGTCGGGATCATCGTTGCCAGCATCGCAGAATCCTTCGTCGTTCGATCCCCGGACCCTGTGCTTTCGGCGGGCGAGAGGGATCTCAGGAATTCAATTGCAGACTCCATGCCGCAGGGTGCGGTGCGGCCACCGCTTACTCCGCTTCGCCCTCCAGCCGGTCCATGTCGGCATCGGAGAACCCGAAATGATGGCCGATTTCGTGGATCAGTACGTGGCGGACGATGTCGTAGAGATCTTCGTTGGTCTCGCACCAATAGTCGAGGATCGGTCGACGATAGAGGAAGATCCGGTCGAGGTCGGACGCGGTGGCGCTGACGCTCTTGTTCGGCAGGGCGACGCCGCGATACAGGCCCAGCAGGTCGAACGGGCTTTCCAGCCCCATCTCGCGCTCGGTGTCCTCGTCGGGAAAATCATCGACGCGGATCTCGACGTCCTTGACGAAGCTGGCAAGGGTCGGCGGGATGCCCTCGAACGCTTCGCGAGCCAGGCTTTCCAGATCATCCAGGCTGGGCGGTAGGATTGGTTCGTCGGGCATGGTAAAGGCGGCTCTCACTGACGGTGCTGACGACGATCCTGGCGATATGGCGACGACCATGCGCTGGGCCAAGATGCCGCACCCCGCCGGGACGAGAAAGGGACGAGACGGATGGTAGCAAAACTGACGGATGCGGAACGGCAGGCGGCGCTGGGCGAACTGGCCGACTGGAGCCTGGTGGCGGAGCGCGACGCGATCCGCAAGTCCTTCCGGTTCGGCGATTTCGTCGAGGCCTTCGGCTTCATGACCCGTGTCGCCCTGCTGGCGGAGAAGGCCGACCATCACCCGGAATGGTCGAACGTCTACAACAAGGTCGAGATCTTGTTGACCACCCACGATGTGGATGGGCTCTCGGCCCGCGACGTGGCGCTGGCCATGGCGATCGACGCGCTCGGCTGAGCGGCCATGACCTACCACGTCGCCCTGCTGGGCTCGGTCAATGTCGGCGGCAACAGCCGGGTCGCCATGGCGGACCTGCGCGATCTTGCCCGGGACCTGGGCCTGAACGAGCCGCAGACGCTGCTGCAGAGCGGCAACCTGGTCTTCCAGACGAAGGAACCGGCCGGGGCCGCGCTGGAAAAACGTCTGGAGGCCGCCGCCGCGCAACGGCTGGGTCTGACCATCGGCTTCTTCGTGCGCAGTGCTGAGGAATGGGCGGAGATCATCGCGCGAAACCCGTTTGCGCAGGAAGCCGCCGACGATCCGAGCCATCTGCTGGTGCAATTCCTCAAGACCGCGCCCGCGGCCTCGGCCGTCACGGCGCTTCAGGCGGCGATCACGGGACCGGAGCGGGTGCGGGCCTCGGGTGCCGAGGCCTATGTCGTCTATCCGGACGGCATCGGACGGTCGAAGCTGACCGGACCGAAGATCGAGGCGAAGCTGGGTCCGGCGACCGGCCGCAACTGGAACACGATCCTGAAGCTGGGGGCGCTCGCCGGACTCTGACGATCGGTTACTTCGGCTGCATGCGGATGGCGCCGTCGAGCCGGACCACTTCGCCGTTGATCATGGTGTTCTCGATCATGTGGATCGCCAGGCGGGCATATTCCTCGGGCAGGCCGAAACGGCTCGGGAACGGCACGCTGGCCGCCAGGCTATCCTGGACGTCCTGCGGCATGTTCAGCAGCAGGGGCGTGCCGAACAGGCCGGGCGCGATGGTATTGACGCGAATGCCGAAGCGGGCGAATTCGCGGGCCGCCGGCAGTGCGAGTGCCACGATGCCGCCCTTGGACGCCGCATAGGCCGCCTGGCCGATCTGGCCTTCGAATGCGGCGACCGATGCGGTCGAGATGATGATGCCGCGCTCGCCATCGTCCAGCGCGTCGAGCGTCTGCATGGCGGCCGCGGCCACGCGCAGCGTGTTGAAGCTGCCGATCAGGTTGACGTTGATGACCCGCGAGAAATCGGCGAGCGGCATCGGGCCGTTCTTGCCGACGATGCGTGCGGCGGGTGCCACGCCGGCGCAATTCACGAGGATGCGGGCGATGCCGTGCTTCGCCTGGGCGTCGGCGAATCCCACCTCGACCGAGGCCGCGTCGGCGACGTCGACCGCGACCGCATGGCCGCCGATCTCGGCCGCGACCGCCTTGGCCGCGTCGAGGTTGACGTCGAACAGGGTGACCTTGGCGCCGGCCTTGGCGAGCGCCCGCGCCGTCCCGGCGCCGAGGCCCGAGCCGCCGCCGGTGACGATGGCGGCTTGTCCTTGGATCTGCATGCGGATGTTCCTTGCCCTATGGATTTCTTTGGCCCGGGACGTCGCCGTCCCACACCTTCGGACCGCTCATAGCAAATGCCGGGTGCCGTGGCCACTTCGTGAAGTGGCCTGAGCCCCTGCTCGCGCGGTCGGCGCCGGTTTGCGGTTCCCATTTACAACTCTCTCCGTTATCTGCTGCGATAGGAACGAATGAACGGCGGACCGTCGGTTCGTTGCAGACAAGAGACGAGACGAGGTCGATGGGCCGCGACCAGCTGATGTTTCTATCCACGGCATCGCCGTCCCGGGCGGAGACCCGGATGGCGTTCGGCGTCGTTCTGGTCTCGGTCGCCGTCTTCGCCGCCTGCCTGCCGTTCGCAAGGCTGCTGCTGGCGCCCCAGCCTGCTTTCATTCCGATCTACGAAGCGGCGCTGGTCATCAACGACCTGCTGACGGCGGCGCTGCTGTTCGGCCAGTTCCGGATGCAGCGCGCCCCGGCGCTGCTGGCGCTCGGCGCCGGCTATCTGTTCACCGCCCTCATCACCGTCGCGCACATGATGAGCTTTCCGGGACTGTTCGCGCCCACCGGGCTGCTGGGCGCCGGGGTTCAGACCACGGCCTGGCTCTACCTGTTCTGGCACGCGGGTTTTCTCCTCGCCGTGATCGCCTATGCCGTGCTGGCCCGGCCCGGCGCCGGAACGCCGCGTCCTGGCCGTGCCATCCTGGCGGCGGTCATCGGCATTCCGATCCTCGTCGTTGCCCTGGTCCTCCTGGCGACCGTCGGCGAGGGGCTGCTGCCGGTGATCCTTGCCGGCGGTCAATACACCCGGGCCATGATTTGGTCCTACACGACCGAATGGCTGCTCGGCTTCGCGGCGCTGGCGACCGTGCTGGTCCTGCGGCGGCGGACCCGCTCGGTACTGGATCTGTGGCTGATGGTGGCGGTCGTCGCCTGGATCTTCGACGTGGCGTTGTCGCTGGTGTTCAACCAGAGCCGCTGGGACCTGGGTTTCTATGCCGGGCGGATCTACGGGCTGTTGGCATCGGGCTTCGTGCTGGTCGTCCTGCTGTTGCAGACCCTGGCGCTCTACGGGCGGCTCGCCGCCGCGCACGCAGTGCTGGGCGACCAGGCCCAGGCGCTGGAAAAGGCGCAGCGGCTGGCCGATGCGGCCAACCGGGCCAAGTCCGAATTTCTGGCGAACATGAGCCACGAGATCCGCACGCCGATGAATGGCGTGATCGGCATGAACACGCTGCTGCTGCGCACCGGCCTCGATACGGAGCAGCGGCGCTTCGCCGAGGCGGTCCGCAAGTCGGCCGAAATCCTGCTCGACCTGATCAACGACATCCTCGACCTCTCCAAGCTCGAGGCCGGGCGGCTGGAACTGGAGACGATCGATTTCGACCTGACCGAGGTCATCGAGGGACCGATCGAACTCATGGCGCCGCGCGCGCGGGAAAAGGGCCTGGAGCTGTCCTGCTTCATCGATGCGGCGGCGCGGCAGGTCGTGCGCGGCGATCCGACGCGCCTGCGCCAGATCGTGCTGAACCTGCTGGCCAACGCGATCAAGTTCACCGGTCAGGGCGCCGTTTCCATCAGCGTCTCGGGCGAGCGGGCAGGGCCGGGCCTGACCCGGATCACGATCGCCGTCGCCGATACCGGCATCGGCATCAGCCCGGCGCTGGCCGGCCGCCTGTTCGACAAGTTCGAGCAGGGCGACAGCTCGGTCAACCGCCGTTACGGCGGGACCGGGCTCGGCCTCAGCATCAGCAAACAGCTGCTCGACCTAATGGACGGCACCATCGCCGCGGAGGGACGGCCAGGCGGCGGCACGATCTTCCGCATCGGCGTGACCCTGCCGGACGGGGATCGGGCGTCGAGCCGCAGCCTCGTCGATTCCGCCATTCTGGCGGGGCTGCGCGTACTGGTGGTCGACGATACCGAGATGAACCGGGTCGTGTTCCACCGGCGGCTCTCCGACGAAGGCATCGCGGTGGACGATGCCTCGGACGCCGCCAGCGCGCTCGCGGCACTGCGCCGGGCCGAGGAAGAGGGGCGTCCTTTCGACATCGTGCTGCTGGATCACGACATGCCGGGCATGACCGGCGACCATCTGGGCGAAACCATCCGCCTTCATGTGGAGTGGCATCAGCCGAAGCAGGTTCTCGTCTCGTCGGTCGATCGGCCGATGCAGGCGGAGCGGGCGCGCAACCGCTTCGACGCCACCCTGACGAAGCCGGTTCGGCACCGGGCGCTCGTCGAGTGCCTTGCCCGGGTCATGAGCGACGGCGCCCGGACGGAAGAGCCGCCGGCGCCGGCACCCATATCGACCCGACCGGCGATGAACGGCGGCGGCCGGGTGCTTCTGGTCGAGGACAATGAGGTCAACCAGGTGCTGGCCGTCGAAGTCCTGCGCGACGCCGGCTACACGGTCGGTCTCGCCGGCGATGGGCTGCAGGCCCTCGATGCCGTCGCGCGCGAGGAATGGGACATGATCCTGATGGATGTCCAGATGCCCCATCTGGACGGGTTCGAGGCGACCCGGCGTCTGCGCGACCAGGGCCTTGCGCTGCCGATCGTCGCCATGACCGCCAATGCCATGGCCGGCGACCGCGAGCGGTGCCTGGAGGCCGGGATGGACGACTATCTTTCCAAGCCGCTCGATCTCGACGAACTGGTTGCACGGGTCGGCCACTGGTTCGGCCGGCAGACCGAAAGGCGGTGATCCTGGACTCGACGGATCCGGTGGCGCTGAATATCGTTTCGCTACCGGCCCGACTGCGCCGTCGACCCGATCGCAACCTTCGTGGGGGATCATGCTGAAGCTCATCGCCTCGGTCACCGGCCTGTTGCTGGCGACTTGCGCCACTGCCGAGGCTGCCTCGTCCGACGCGGCCAAGGACCTGGCGCCGAGCGGCCGGCTGCGTGCCGCGATCAATTTCGGCAACCCGGTGCTGGCACAGAAGGACCCGGTGACGGGCGCGCCGGGCGGCGTCTCGGTGGCATTGGCCCGCGAACTCGGCCGTCAATTGGGGATCCCGGTCGATCTCGTGCCGTTCACCGAGGCGGGTCAGGTGTTCGAAGCGCTGAAGGCCGATGCCTGGGACGTGGCCTTTCTCGCCGTCGATCCCGTGCGCGCCGCCGGCATCGACTTCACGGCGCCCTATGTCCTGATCGAGGGGACCTATCTCGTGCCGATGGGCTCGCCTTTCCATCAGGTCGACCAGGTCGATCGTCAAGGTACGCGGATCGGTGTCGCCAAGGACAGCGCCTATGACCTGTTCCTCACCCGGTCGCTGAAGCACGCCGAAATCGTCCGCGCCGCCAATTCGGCCGCGGCGACCGCCCTGCTGGAACAGCAGCAGGTCGACGCCTTGGCAGGCGTGAGGCAGCCTCTGGCCGGCTATGCGAAGAGCCATGCGGACGTCCGCGTCATGCCGGGGCGCTTCATGGAAATCGCCCAGGCTATGGGCGCGCCGAAGGGACGGGAGGCCGGGTTCCGCTTCCTGCGCGCCTTCGTCGAGGACATGAAAGAGTCGGGATTCGTCGCCAAGGCACTGGGGGCGAGCGGCCAGAGCGATGCGACCGTGGCGCCGGCCGCGCCTTGATCATGGTCGTTCGGGTTCGATCGCCACGGTGCCGAGCCGATCCAGGCGCCCTTGCAGGAACCGACGCTCGGCCGGCTGGCGCGTCAGCTCCAGCGCGCGCCGGTATGAGCTCCGCGCCGCCTCGATGCGGCCGAGCCGGCGCTGCATGTCTGCCCGCGCGGCATGGGCCAGGTGATAGCCATCGAGGTCGCCCCGGCCGATCACCATTTCGATAGCGGCGAGTCCCGCCTCCGGCCCGTCTCGCATGCCAAGGGCGGCGGCGCGGTTCAGGGCCACGATCTGCGACGGGTCGAGGCGATGCATCACGTCGTACAAGGCCACGATCTGGGGCCAGTCGGTCTGGCCGGTACTCGGTGCCTCGGCATGCAGGGCTGCGATGGCCGCCTGAAGCAGGTAGGGCCCGGTGCGGCGTGACGACAGGGCCCGCTCGATCAGCCCCTGGGCTTCGGCGATCCGGTCGCGGTCCCACAGCGACCGATCCTGATCCTCCAGCAGGACGAGGTCGCCGGCCGGATCGACGCGGCCGGCGCGCCGTGCCTGATGCAGCAGCATCAGGGCCAGCAGGCCCAGAGCTTCGGGATCGTCCAGCAGATCGACCACCAGCCGTCCCAGCCGGATCGCTTCCATGCAGAGATCGTCCCGCGTCAGGCTCGGTCCCGTGGTCGCCACATACCCTTCGTTGAAGACCAGATAGACCACTTGCAGCACGCTCTCGATCCGCGCCGGCAGCGCGGCCGGGGCCGGGACTTCGTAGGGGATCGCCGCGTCGCGAATCTTCGCCTTGGCGCGGACGATGCGCTGGGCGATGGTCGGCGCGGGCGCCAGATAGGCCCGGGCGATCTCCTCCGTGGTCAGGCCGGCCACCTCGCGCAGGGTCAGCGCGATGCGCGCGTCCGGCGCCAGGACCGGGTGACAGCAGGTGAAGATCAGCCGCAACTCGTCGTCCGGGATCGGCTCCGCCATGATCATCTCCGGCGACAGGTCCGTCACCGCCGCCAACTCGGGCAGGAGATCCGTCAGCCGGGCCTGTCGGCGCCAGCGGTCGATGGTCTTGAAGCGTCCGGTCGAGACCAGCCAGGCATAGGGACTGGCCGGCACGCCGTCGCGCGGCCATCGCTCGGCTGCGGCGGCGAAGGCCTCGTGCAAGGCCTCCTCCGCCGCATCGAACCCTCCCAACAGGCGGATCAGCGTCGCCAACACGCGCCGCGCCTCGGTGCGGTAGGCCGCCTCCAGGGCGTGGCGCGCGCCGGCCGGGTTCATAGCACCGGACGAGGCTTGCTGTAGTCGACGGCCGGCCGCACCTCGACGAAGCCCAATCTGGCCAACGGGATGCCCGCCGCGAGGCGCACGGCTTCGTTGAGGTCGCGCGCTTCGATCACGATGAAGCCGCCCAGCATCTCCTTGGTTTCCATGAAGGGGCCGTCGGTCGCCGACATCTTCCCGTCACGCACCTGCACGGTCATTGCCTGGTCGGGCAGTTGCAGCGCCTGGTCCGTCACCATGTGGCCGTTGGCCCGCAATTCCTCGTTATAGGGGCCACTGTCGCGCAGGACCGCGGTGGCCTCCGGGCTCTGGTCGAACACTTTCCGGGGGTCGAAATAGATCAGGCAGGCATAGCGCACGGCGGAAACTCCTTGTGGGGGTTGGTATCGCTCGGGACCGCGATGGCGTCGGGACTCTGGGCGAACATTTTCCACGGGTCGAAACAGATCAGGCAGGCATGGCGCATGGCGGGAACTCCCGGCTCGGGCTTCGAACACGCCTTGTCGGTCGGCACGGGTGGAATTCGACAGGAGGCAGATTTTTTTCGTGCCCGCTGTCGAAACGGCGCAGCGCGGTGCGACCAGGGCGTCATCCCCGGTTGCCCGGATGCCCCGGCGACCCGCAGGGACAGGAGAATACCCGGTGAAGCTATATGGAACGGTGCCATCCCGAGCCCTTCGCGTGCTTTGGCTGCTGAGAGAATTGGACATCGAGTGCGAGGTCGTCACGGTAAATCTGGGGACGGGCGAACAGCGTGGACCCGACTTCCGGGCGCTCAATCCTGCCGGAAAGATCCCGGTGCTGGTCGACGGTGATGTCGTGCTGACGGAATCCGTGGCCATCACGCTCTATCTCGCCGAGAAATATCCAGGCAAGGGCCTGATCCCGACCTCGCTGGCCGACCGGGCCCAGATGTACCGCTGGATATTCTTCTTGGTGACCGAGATCGAGCTGCCGCTGTGGCGCATCGCGCTGCATACGCGGATCTATGAGGCGGCGGAAAGGCGCCCGGAAGAGGTGGCACTCGCGACGCGCGACGGCAGGGCGATGATCGATGTCATCGAGAACCACATGCAGGATCGCGAATTCTTCGTCGGAGACCACCTGACGGTCGCCGACCTGAATGCCGCCTATCTGCTGGACTGGGCCAACCTGGAAAACCTGTTGGAAGACGCGCCCCGGTTGCGCACCTATCTCGCGGCGATGTATGCGCGCCCCACGGCGCCGCCGACGATCGCCGAGGGTTTCGCCATGATCCGGAAGTGGAAGGAGGAACACGGCTTTCCGCAATAGCGGGAACGGAGGGTTGCGGTCTGCTCCGGATCGGTGCAGCGATGAACCCGTCAGTCGAGGTCGGGCGGAAGGTCCCGTGCCATCGACCTCCAGGGAGAAGCGCCATGCGCATCGTTTATGTCCTGAACGGACCGAACCTGAACCTGCTCGGCAAGCGCCAGCCGGAGATCTATGGCCACGAGACGCTGGCCGACGTCGAGGCGGAATGCCGGCGGGTCGGCACCGAACTCGGTCTTGAGATCCGGTTCCACCAGAGCAACGCCGAATTCCAGATCATCGACTGGATCCACGAGGCGCGCGAGATCGCCGCCGGCATCGTCATCAATCCGGCGGCCTTCACCCACACCTCGGTCGCGATCCTCGACGCGCTCAACGCTTGCGATTTACCCATCATCGAGGTGCACATCTCGAACGTGCACAAGCGCGAGGCATTCCGGCACCACTCCTACGTCTCGCTGGTCGCGACCGGCGTGATCGCGGGCTTCGGAACCCAGGGCTATCCCCTGGCGCTGCAACGGCTGGGGCGGTTGATCGGGTAAGGTGCGTCGTAGGGCCGGTGGGGGCGGGTTTGGCGGGAGCGCGCCGGGCGTGGTTGCCCGCTCGGAATTTCATTGGCGAACCGCGCTGACGGCATTCCCGGCGATCACCCGAATAGCTTACTTCTCGCCCCCGAAGACGAAATGCCTGGAAACCATGAAATTCACACCAAGACCGCAGAGGGAGCCTAGGGCGACCGCTATGACGGGGTGGGCTGCGATCGGGCGCTGCGTCACGACCAGAGCGGCATACACGCCATAATTCACGGCGCCGCCCGTTAGGTTGAACATGACGAACCGCCCCCATTGGCGAAGCCGGGGCTCCGCCGTCCTACCGAAGGTGAAGCTCGCGTTGAGCAACCAGGTCGTCGTTGCGGCGGCGAGATATGAAATGGCGCGACCGTCGAGGAAATGGTCCGGCAGAACGGCGAGATAGCCGAGAAGACATCCCGTATCCACGAGGAAGCCGACGACGCCGACCAGCGCGAAGCGGGCGAATTGGGCGAACCAGGGGCGCTCGCGGGCGCTCTCTTCGTTCATGGGGACACTATCGAGCCGGGAACGGCGAGCACGGGGGCAATGGCTCGGGCTTGGTCGTCGCCAGAATCTTCCATTCCTCTCCCTTCGCTGCCGGTCTCCCGAGCAGGGACACGGGGGGAACGATCGGTCGGGCGAGCAAGTCCGACCGGTCGAGCGGCGTCAAATCGACGAGAGCGTCCAATCCGCGGTCCCACGCCCAGGCCTCAGTGGCGGCCAGGCTTTCGTCCTGCCGTCGGAATTGGACCAGCTTGTCTGACGATGGCCATCGCAGGTCGAAGGCGATCGCATAGGCCATCCAGTCTCCCATGGTAGGGTTCACGACGGCTACGCGCGACGCCGTATCGGCGGCGCTGGTCCTGAAGCCCTGCAAGGGCAGCGCGAGTTGCCTGCCCG
This sequence comes from Aliidongia sp., assembly GCF_035943795.1. Lineage (NCBI taxonomy): Bacteria > Pseudomonadati > Pseudomonadota > Alphaproteobacteria > Rhodospirillales > Dongiaceae > Aliidongia > Aliidongia sp. The sequence goes on from NZ_DASZBY010000140.1 coordinate 85,921, forward strand.
CAAGACGCGCGGCAATGACATCGGGATAGCGGCACGCCAGGCCATAGTAGTTCCGACCGACCACCGGAAGCGCCAATACCGACAGACACGCCGCGCCCCCGATCGCCAGCGGCCACCATCCCGGCCCGGTCCGGTGACGACGCGTCGACAGTTTCAGGACCACGCCACAGGCGGCCATCACGACGAGCGGCCCCAGTTCGGTCAGATACCGCCAGAGCGACGCGGCGCGTGCAACCTCCTCGGCGCTGAATACGGCGGTATAGGTCCACAGCAGGAAAATAACGAAGATGCCGCTGACGATTCCCGTGAGCGCCAGCAAAATACGAAAAGGAGCGCTTGCTTCGGTGACTTGATCATCCAGTCGGCGCCAGACGGCGATGCCTCCGAACAGCGTCACGCCGACCAGGAGTGCAGCGCCCCCGGCGAGGGCGATGTTCCCGCTCAATCGATTCAGCAGGAATACCCGGATCACCGTCAAGGGAGCCGTCCAGTCCCATTCGGACATCGCCCTCGGCGACATGTCCGCGCCGATCCGTGCGGCCCGCAGATAGCAGTTCCATACCAATGCACCGGCGGCCGGCGGCCCCAGAACGACACCGCTCCACCGAAGCCACGGCTTCCGGGAGCCGCCTCCGGCCGCCACCACGAGCCAGCCGATGGCGATGAAAAGGCCGCCGACCAGGACGAGATTGGTCGTTCGCAACATCACGAGCGTCAAGGAGAGCAGACCCGTCCATGCAAACCAGCCGGTTGCAGCGGAATCGTCGCGCCGCCGGGCGGCACCGATGCCGAAAGAGGCGGTGAGCCCGGCGACCGCTAGGATCACTGCGGTCGACGTATCCGCCAAGGCCGTCAGGCTGATGCGGGGGTCGACGAAAGGATCGATGAAAGAGATCAGGATCCCGCCGGCGAGCGCCATGAGCGCGAGCAGGGGAGCCCGCCTGGGTCGCGATGCGTCGGCGATGCCCGCCGCCGGAGCGAGGCTTGCGAGGACCGCTCCGAACCCGCCCAGGAGGAGTACGGCGAAAACTTTGAAAGGCGCCTCGATGGTGGGGCCGATCAACTTGTTCGCGAGCAAGGCAACGACAACGGATGCATTCGGGTAGCCGGGCTTGCTGGAGGCGCCGAGCCAGTCGGGCCAAAACCAATAGCGCGAATGTTCGACGAGATAGCGCGTGTTGGGCAGCCATTGTGCGAATTCGTCGAACGCCACCGCCGGAGTCGCGGCGACGAGCAGCCCCATGGGGGCAACCAGGATCAGGAGGATGACGAGATCACCGAGCAATTGCCGCTGTTGCCGCTTTCGGTCGGCCCCGCCGAACGGGACGAGCAGCAGGAGGCCGATGCACAATAAGCCACGTGCCGGCCAGTTCTGGTGGATATCGAAAATGGCGACGACGGCCGAGACGATCGCGACCAGTCCCCATCCAACGCCGACGAAAAGCGGTAGACGCAAATGCCGGTTCATCTGCTGCTGTTCGATTAGCAGCGCCGGCAAGGTTCCCACGCCGACCATCGCCGCGAAAACGGCGGCCACCGCCCCATAAACCGTCAAACCGGAAAAAAGAATCTCGGGCATCTCATCGACCTTGATCGACCATCCTTATGCGCTGCGTCACAGGTCGGTCATGTTCCCTTCTTCGGAACGAATTGGGAATTCCCGGGCGGTGCTGGGATTTCCAGATAGCGAAGGCGCTTCGTCTCGTGCCGCCCCCGCGACACGCTGTCGAGCACGATGCCGCAGGCGAGGCTGAGGAAGGCGAGGAGCGCCACGCCCATGGCCAGCACTGCCGTCGGCAGGCGCGGCACCAGTCCGGTTTCGAGAAAGGTGGCGACGACCGGATAGGCGAGGACGATCGAGGCCGCCGCCCCGAGAGTGGCCCAGAAAGCGAAAAAGGCGAACGGCCGCACCTCCTTCGCCAGGAGTACCAGTACCCAAAGAATTCGAAGGCCGTCGCGCACCGTCCGCAGTTTGCTGCTCGAGCCATCCGGACGCTTGCCGAACGGAATCGGGATTTCCGCGACCGGCACCCGCAGGTCGATCGCGTGCACGGTCAACTCGGTCTCGATCTCGAAGCCGTCGGTGATCACGGGAAAGGATTTGACGAACCGGCGGGAGAATGCCCGATAGCCGGAGAAGATGTCTTTGAATTCGCTGCCGAACAGCCAGTCGGCGATCCGATTGAACAGGGCGTTGCCGAAGGTGTGGCCAGCCCGATGGGTCGCTTCGTCCTGCGGCACCCGGGCACCGACGACCATGTCGAATTTCTGCCGGACGACGAGATCGATCAGATCGCCGACGCGGGAGGCGTCATAGGTCGTGTCGCCATCCGACATCACGTACACGTCGGCCTCGATGTCCGCGAACATCCGTCTGACGACGTTGCCTTTACCCTGCCGGGATTCATGACGAACGACGGCACCGGCCGCCAATGCACGCTCGACGGTGCGATCGGTGGAATTGTTGTCATAGACGTAGATCGTGGCGTCCGGACACGATTTGGCGAACGCGGCGACCGTCTCCGCGATCGTCGCTTCCTCTTGATAGCAAGGCAAAAGGACCGCGATGATCATCCGCGAAGTCCAATCGACTCTGCCGCCAGGTGCCGGCCACGAGTGGTTTTCATTTTTGAGCCGCCCGGCCTGGAAATGAGTGCGGTAGCATTCGGCGGCGATATAGCACGCCTGATTTTACCGCGTATAGCACCGGCAGGTCATACGCCACCATGCCCGCCTTGGGATTGCCCAAGCCCGACTGTCGCATCGCTGTCGCAAATCCACCGCAGGGTTGTTACACAAGCTACGCCGGATTGACCTTCCGCGTGGCTATACAGGGCGAAATTCGCTTTGTGTTAACCATATGCGGGAGGCTCGACGGCCATGACGACCAGCGATCGCCGCACATTCCTTCGTGTCCTGGGCGGTACCGCCCTGGCGGCCACACTGCCCGAGAGCATCGGGCGCGCCATGGCGATCCCGGCGAACCATCGCACCGGAACGATCGAGGATGTCGAACACATCGTCGTCCTGATGCAGGAGAACCGTTCGTTCGACCATTATTTCGGGTCGCTGCGCGGCGTGCGCGGCTTCGAGGATCCGCGCGCCGTGCGCCTGGCCTCGGGACAGTCGGTCTGGCATCAGCCCGATGGCGCCGCCACGATCCTGCCGTTCCGTCCGACCGCACCGGACCTGGGGCTGCAGTTCATCGAGGACCTGGCCCACGACTGGTCCAGCACCCATGCGGCGTTCAACCACGGCAACTACGACCAGTGGGTGCCGGCCAAAGGGGCCACGACCATGGCCTACCTGACGCGCCAGGACATCCCGTTCCATTACGCGCTGGCCGACGCCTTCACCATCTGCGACGCCTATCATTGCTCGCTGATGGGACCGACCGATCCGAACCGCTATTACATGTGGACCGGCTGGGTCGGCAACGACGGCAGCGGCGGCGGGCCGGTCGTCGACAATGCCGAGGCCGGCTACGGCTGGTCGACCTATCCGGAGGTGCTGACCAAGGCGGGCATCTCGTGGAGGGTCTATCAGGACGTCGGCAACGGGCTCGATGCGGCGGGCTCCTGGGGCTGGACCGGCGACGATCCCTACATCGGCAACTACGGCGACAATTCGCTGCTGTATTTCCACCAGTACCAGAATGCGCTGCCCGGCAGCGCGCTGTACCAGGGCGCCCGGGTCGGCACCGACATCTCGGCTGGCGGCACGCTGTTCGATCAGCTGCGCCAGGACGTGCGCCAGAACAAGCTGCCGCAAGTGTCCTACATCGTGGCGCCGGAGGCCTATTCGGAGCACCCGAACTGGCCGGCGAACTATGGCGCCTGGTACGTGTCCCAGGTGCTGGATGCCCTGACCGCGAACCCGGAGGTCTGGAGCAAGACGGCGCTGTTCATCACGTTCGACGAGAACGACGGCTTCTTCGACCATATGGTGCCGCCCTATGCGCCGGCGTCGGCGGCCGAGGGCCTGTCGACGGTGGCCACGACCAACGAGATCTTCCCGGGCAACGCAACCTATCCGGCCGGCCCCTACGGGCTCGGGCCGCGCGTGCCGATGATCGTGGTGTCGCCCTGGAGCAAGGGCGGCTGGGTCAGTTCGCAAGTGTTCGACCATACCTCGATCATCCGCTTCGTCGAGCGCCGCTTCGGCTCCGGCCGCGACGGGCTGCCCGAGGCGAACGTCACGCCCTGGCGCCGGACGGTGTGCGGCGACCTGACCAGCGCGTTCGACTTCGCCAATCCCAACGGGGCGCCGGCACCGTTGCCCAGCACTGCCGCCTATGTGCCGCCGGACGCCGTGCGGCATCCGGACTATGTCCCGGTGCCGCCGGCCGATCAGTCGGTGCCGCCCCAGGAAGACGGGTTGCGTCGCGCCCGTGCCCTGCCGTACGAGCTGGATGCCCATGGCCAGGTCGATCTGGCGACCGCGAGGGTGCAGATCCGCTTCACCAATTCCGGTGCGGCGGGTGCCTGTTTCCAGGTGCGCTCCGCCGACGCCTCGGTCGCGCCGCGCAGCTACACGGTCGAGGCGGGCAAAGCGATTTCCGATGCCTGGGCCATCGGGACCGGCGGCTACGACCTGTCGGTCTACGGGCCGAACGGCTTCTTCCGCCGCTTCAAGGGCAGCGTTTCGGGCCGGACGCCCAGCATCATCGAGGTCGGCTCCAGCTACGATGCTGCCGGCTGCGGTCACGGGCTGGTCCTGGCCAACCGCGGCCATGCCGCCTGTCGCGTGATCCTGACCAACGCCTATACCGGCCAGGATTTCGCCCAGGTGCTGACGCCCGGCGAAAGCGTCGGCCGCTATTGGCCGCTGGCCGGCTCGTTCGGCTGGTACGACTTCACGGTCCGGGTCGCGGGTGACGAAGGCTTCCTGCGCCACCTGGCCGGCCATGTCGAAACCGGCCGCGACAGCGTGAGCGATCCCGCGATCGGTGCCGATCGTCGCCGGCATCGACCCGGCATCTGAGCCTACGCGACCGAGGCCGGGAAGGGCACACTCCCCGGCCTCGCGTGCCTCACTCCCAGGACGGAGCGCCGGGCCGGCCTCGATGCACCGGTGCCGCTACGGCCGTCGTTGACAGGGCGGCCGGAGGCTTCTAAGCCGTTATCGTCGAGGTCCTGAACTATTGGATCTCCGAACGGGATTTCGGCTTCCCTCAATGCAGCGAGGCAATGTTTCGTGAATAAGGTCTTCAAAGACGCCAAGTCCGCGCTCGAGGGCGTGCTCAAGGACGGCATCATGATCATGTCGGGCGGCTTCGGGCTGTGCGGCGTGCCGAACACGCTCATCCGCGAGATCCGGGCGTCGGGCATCCAGAACCTGACCGTGGTCTCGAACAATGCCGGCGTCGACGGCGACGGGCTGGGCCTGCTGCTCGAAACGCGCCAGATCAAGAAGATGATCAGCTCCTACGTCGGCGAGAACAAGCTGTTCGCCCAGCAGTATCTCGCCGGCGAGCTGGAGCTCGAGTTCAATCCGCAGGGCACCATGGCCGAGCGCATTCGCGCCGGCGGCGCCGGCATCCCGGCCTTCTTCACCAAGACCGGCGTCGGCACCCTGGTCGCTGAGGGCAAGGAAGAGCGCAGCTTCAACGGCGAGCGCTACATCATGGAGACCGGGCTGGTCGCCGATCTCGCGATCGTCCATGCCTGGAAGGCCGATACCGAGGGCAACCTGGTGTTCCGCAAGACCTCGCGCAACTTCAACCCGATGATGGCCACCGCCGGCCGGGTGACGGTCGTGCAATGCGAGCAGCTGGTGCCGGTCGGCTCGATCGATCCCGACCATATCCATACGCCCGGCATCTATGTGCAGCGGATCGTGCAATTGCCGGCCGACTATGAAAAGCGCATCGAGAAGGTCACCACCCGTCCGCGCGCGGCGGCCTGAGCGCAAGGAGCGAAACGACATGCCCTGGACCCGCGAAGAGATGGCGCAGCGCGCCGCGGCCGAACTCGAGGACGGTTTCTACGTCAATCTCGGCATCGGCATCCCGACGCTCGTGTCGAACTACATTCCCGACGGCATCACCGTTCAGCTGCAGAGCGAGAACGGCATGCTGGGCATGGGTCCGTTCCCCTATGAGGGCGACGAGGATCCCGACCTGATCAATGCCGGCAAGCAGACGATCACCGAACTGCCGACCTCGAGCTATTTCTCGAGCTCCGACAGTTTCGCCATGATCCGCGGCGGCCATATCGACCTGTCGGTGCTGGGCGCCATGCAGGTCGCCGAGAACGGTGACCTCGCGAACTGGATGATCCCGGGCAAGATGGTCAAGGGCATGGGCGGTGCCATGGACCTGGTGGCCGGCGTCAAGCGCGTCGTGGTGCTGATGGAGCACACGGCGAAGGACGGCGAGAAAAAGCTGCTGCACCGCTGCGACCTGCCGTTGACCGGCGCCGGCGTGGTCGACCTGGTCATCACCGAGCTGGGCGTGTTCGAGATCGGCGAGGGCGGCATGGTGCTGCTCGAAGTGGCGCCGGGCGTGACGCTCGACGAGATCGCCACCAAGACCGGTGCGACCTACACCGTGGCGTCGAGCCTCAAGGCCGCGTGATCCCAGGGATCATGGAACGGGATGGGGCCTTGCCGCGGCGAGGCCCTTTTCCATTGACGGAATGATCCGATGGGTCAGCTCCTATGGCTCGCTTCCTATCCTAAATCCGGCAATACCTGGCTCCGGGCCGTGCTGCACAATTACCTGCGGCAGCCGGCGGTACCGTGGGACATCAACCGGCTGACCGATTTCACGGCCGGCGAGAACGGGGCCGAGCTCTACCGGCCCTACGATCCGCGCCCGGCCTCGCAATATTCGATCGCCGACGTGCAGCGCATGCGGCCGCTGGTCCATCGCGACCTGACGACGGCCTTCCCCGGCATGGTGTTCGTCAAGACGCACAATGCGGTCGGCTATGTCGAAGGCGTGCCGCTGGTGACGCCGGAACTGACCGCGGGCGCCATCTATCTCCTGCGCGACCCGCGCGACGTCGCGATCTCTTACGGCCACCACCTGGGCATCGACCTCGACACGGCGATCGCGTTCCTGGGCGACCCTGACGCGGCGGTCGGCGGCACCGACAGCAAGGTCTACGAGAAGCATTCGAGCTGGTCGAACCATGTCGTCAGCTGGACGCCGTCGCCCGACCCGCGGCTGCTGGTCCTGCGCTACGAAGATTTGCTGGCCGATCCGATCGAACGGTTCGGCCGCGTCATCCGTTTTCTGGGTGGTCCGCCGGCGCCGGAGCGCCTGGAGCGCGCCGTCCGGTTCAGCAGCTTCGGCGTGCTGAGCGACCAGGAACGGCAGCATGGCTTCGAAGAGCGCCCGGCCAACACGGACCGGTTCTTCCGGACCGGACAGGCCGGCGGCTGGCGCGACATCCTGCGACCCGACCAGGCGGCCCGCATCGAACGCGACCACGGCGCGGTGATGGAGCGGTTCGGGTATCTGTAAGGATCGATCGATTTCCATCGTCTCCATCATTCCCACGCAGGCGCCAGGGAGCGCTTGACCATATTTCGTTATATATTTCAGAGAGTTACCAAACTATTCCGTCATGCCGGGGCGTCCACGCGTCTCCGCCTGAGCGCTGTTGGCCCAAATCATCGTACTGCCGCGCCGCGATGGCCGGGTCAAGCCCGGCCATGACGATGGAAAAGCTGGTCATCTCGGTTGAAGCGGAAAGATGCGTGCCTAGTCTTGCGCCTCCGTGGGTGAGGGGAGAGGAGCTCAAGCCGCCACGAGGAAACTCGGATCCGGCACGAACACCTCGCTGTGGCGCCGTTCGGCCGGGATGTCCAGCCGGTCGAGAATGCCTTCGACGGCGGTCATGAAGCCAAGCGGCCCGCAGATGTAGAAATCGCACGGTTCGGCCGGCAGGCGGGCGGCCAGCGCGCCGTCGCCGAGGCGGCCGGGCTCGTCGTGGTGGACGCCCGGTACATCGTCCGGCGTCACGGTCTCATAGAAGATTGCCGCCTCGATGCCCGACCGCTGGCGGGCAAGGCTGCGCACATGGTCGCCGAACGCGTGCTGCGCGCGCGCGACCGTCGCGTGCAGGAACCGGACGGGGCGGGTGCCGCCGGCGGGGCCGGCCAAGTGTTCCAGCATGCTGATCATCGGCGTGATGCCCGACCCGGCGCTCAGCAGCACTACCGGTCGCGGGCTCGTCTCGTCGAGTACGAAATCGCCGGTCGGCGCATGGATCGCGAGCGTGTCGCCCTCGCGGATGCCGTCATGGATAAAGTTCGAGACCAGCCCGTCCCGTGCCATGCCTTGCGCACGCTCGCGCCGGACGCTGATCCGGTAGAACCGGCCGCCGGGCGCGTTCGACAGGCTGTATTGGCGGACGTGGTCGATCGACTGGCCCGGCACCCGCAGCTTCACGCCGACATATTGGCCGGGGCGGAAGGCCGGCGGCGGCGTGCCGTCGACCGCGGCCAGCGTGAGCGAGACCATGCTGGCGCTCTCGGCCTGCTTGCGGACGACGACGCAGGTCTTGTATCCGTCCCAGCCGGCGGCCGAGCCCTGGGCGTAGAGCTGCGCTTCGCGGCCGATCATGATGTCGGCCAGCATGCCGTAGGCAGCGCCCCAAGCGTCCAGCACCGCGTCGGTGGCCGCCGCGCCCAATACCTGGCGGATGGCGCCCAGCAGATGCCGGCCGACGATCGGGTAATGCTCCGGCCGCACTTCCAGGCTGCCATGCTTGTGCGCGATGCGTTCGACCATGCCGCCCAGCCGGTCCAGGTGATCGATGTTGGCGGCATAGGCGAGGATCGACGCGGCCAAGCTGCGGGCCTGGCCGCCCGGCCGCTGGTTTGCCGGGTTGAATACGTTGAGCAGGGCCGGATGGGCGGCGAACAGGTCGCCATAGAACAGCTCGGTAATCCGCTCGCCGTGCTGGCGCAGGGCAGGAACGGTCGCGCGGATGATCTCGCGTTGGCTATCGGTCAGCATCGGAGGTGCCTTCTATAAGATCGAAACTAAATCCATCTTATCGTGCAACGATAACATTCATCAATAATATATCTTATGGCTGCGATGCACCGCGAGCGTCAGCGGGCGGGCGGTTTGGCCGGAGCGATGCTGAAGGTCACGACGCCGGGCTCGCTTGGGGGCGGAGGCGGATCATGGGCGATCACCGGCGCCTCGGGCGCGGCGCGCAGCTTGGAGGCAAGATCGACCAGCTTGATGCCGTAGACGTAGAGCACGATGACGTAGGTTGCGATGAGGCCGGCCAGCACGAGAGCGCCCAGGCGAAAATACCAGGGGATCATGCGGCGGGGCGGTGGTGCGATCATCGAGCGTCTTTCCGGTGCGAACGGTCGAGAGCCATCGCATATTCGCGGCCGGCGGACCAGCGTCAACGGGCGTACGGGTTGATCCCGCCTCCGGTTCGGCTAAGCTCGCGGCCTCCGCCCCAACAGGATCCCGCTCCATGGCCGTCCGTCCCCGAATCCAGAACCTCCAGGCCTCGCTGATCGCGGAGGTCGCGGTCCTCGGGATGGGCGATCCCGAGGTGTTGCCGCTATGGTTCGGCGAGGGTGACCTGCCGACGCCGCGCTTCATCACCGAGGCCGCGTCGCGCGCGCTGGAGGCGGGCGAGACCTTCTATACGTTCGAGCGTGGCATTCCGCCGCTGCGCCAGGCGCTCGCCGACTACGAGACCGGCCTGCACGCCCGACCGGTCGCACCGGAACGGGTCGTGATCACCAATTCCGGCATGCAGGCGATCATGCTGACGGTCCAGGCCCTGGTCGATCCTGGCGACAACATCCTGGTCGTCTCGCCGGTCTGGCCGAACGTGCGCGCCGCGATCGAGATCATGGGCGGCGAGCCGCGCGAGGTGGCGCTCGCCCGGCGCGAGGACGGCGGTTTCCTGCTCGATCTCGACGCACTCGATCGGGCGCGCGACGGCCGTACCCGGGCGATCTTCCTGAATTCGCCGTCGAACCCGACCGGTTGGGTGATGAGCCGGGCCGAGGGCGAGGCGCTGCTGGCGTTCGCCCGCCAGCACGGGCTGTACCTGATCGCCGACGAGGTCTATGCCCGCGTCGTCTATGACGGCACCGTGGCGCCGTCCCTGCTCGACCTGGCCGAACCCGACGACCTGGTCGTGGTGGTCAACAGCTTTTCCAAGGCCTGGGCCATGACCGGCTGGCGCCTGGGCTGGCTCGTCGGCCCGCCCGAGATCGTCGAGGTCATGGGCAAGCTGATCCAGTACAACATCTCCGGCGCGCCGACCTTCATCCAGCATGCCGCCGTGACGGCGGTGCGCGAGGGCGAGGAATTCGCGCGTTCGATGGCGGAGCGCTACCGTGCCGGGCGGACCCTGGTGCTGGATGCGCTGCGAGGGCTGAACCGGGTCCAGGTGGCGCCGCCGGATGGCGCGTTTTATGCTTTCATCAAGGTCGACGGCATGACCGACTCGCTCGCCTTCGCCAAGGAGATCCTGGCCAAGACCAAGGTCGGCCTGGCACCCGGCGCCGCGTTCGGCCTGGGCGGTGAGGGGCATCTGCGGCTCTGCTTCGCCGCTTCGCGCGACCGGCTGGCGCCGGCGCTCGAACGCCTCATCCCCATTTTACGCTGATCTTCCGCCTCTGGAGCCGTCGATGATCTACGAAATGCGCGTCTATCGCACCGTGCCCGGCCGGCTGCCCAATCTGCTGGCGCGCTTTACCGACCACACCTTGCGCTTGTGGGCCAAGCACGGCATTCGCCAAGCCGGCTTCTGGACCACGGTCGTGGGCGAGTCCGCGAACGACCTCACCTACCTGGTCGCCTGGGAATCCATGGCCGAGCGGGAGGCGAAATGGACGGCGTTCCAGAGCGACCCGGAATGGATCGCGGCGCGCGACGAAAGCGAGCGGGACGGGCCGATCAACGCAAACGTCAGCAACCAGTTCCTGAAGCCGACGGCTTTCTCGGTCGTAAAATAGCTCGGGAGCTATTTTCGCCCAAGCGCGGCCGGGTTGACCAGGTTCGCCGGATCCGGCGTGCCGCCCGATAGCACCTGGATGATGTTCTCCGCCGCCATCAGGCCCATGGCATCCTCGGCGCTGCCGGTGTGGGCGCCGATATGCGGCGTCACGATCAGGTTGGGCGCCGAGAACAGCGGATTGGCCGGGTCCGGCGGTTCGGCCGCGAAGGTTTCGAGCGCGGCACCGGCGAGTGTCCCCGCATGCAGCGCGGCCGTGACGGCCGCCTCGTCGATCAGGCCGCCGCGCGCCGTGTTGATCAGCAGCGCGCCGGACTTCATCCGGGCGAGGCTCGCCGCATCGATCATGGCGCGCGTGTCGGGGCCGAGCGGGCAATGCAGGCTGACGATGTCGGACGTCGCATAGAGCTCGTCCAGGGTCGCGACCGGCCGGGCCAGTGCCGGGTCGATCGTCTCGGTCCGGCGGCTGTAGGCCTGGACTTCCAGCCCCAGCGCGCGCGCCAGCACCGCGACCTGGCGGGCGATGGCGCCGAACCCTACGAGGCCCAGGCGGCGCCCGCGGATCTCCCGGCCGGAATAATGCCATTTGTCCCAATGGCCGGCCTTCATCCGGCCATCCAGCCGGACCAGGTCGCGGCCGAGCGCCAGGATCAGCGCGATGGTATGCTCGGCCACCGAATAGGCGTTGGCGCCGGTCGCCAGCAACACCGGCACGCCAGCGGCGGTCGCCGCGGCAACATCGAGCGAATCATATCCCACGCCATGCTTGGCGATGACGCGCAGGTCGGGCGCCGCCGCGAAGACGCGCCGGCCGATCGGCGGATTGTTGCGCATCAGGATGGCATCGAGCCGCGAGCGCGCCGCGGTCGCCGCCAGCACCTCCTCGGTCAGCGCATCGTCGAGAAACTCCAGCGACGCGCCGAAACCCTCGAGCCGCCGGATCGCCGGTTCGGCCAGACGCGTGGCGGTGACGATGACCCGATAACCCATGTGCGGTGCTCCCTCTTGCCGTGCCATAGGAGCGCCGGTCGGGTGGCGTCGCAACCGCAGCGGCTGCAAGCCTGCTCAGCGGCTCCGCAAGGCCGCCAGGGTTCGGGCGACGCCTTCGTCGTACGACGTCTTGGCCAAGGGTCCGATCAGCGCTGCGAGCGCGTTGTCGTTCAGCAGCAGCGGATCGGTCACCAGGTAGTTCATCTCGGCCAGCCCCTTCATCACCGGATCGAACAGGCCGAACAGGCTGAGGCCCCGCTTGCCGACCGGCAGCAGGCGCGGCTTCGTGCCGGCTGCGGCGAAGATCTTGCGGGCGAACGCGCGCTGGGTGATCACGCCGGCACCGGCCAGGTTCCAGGTGCGCCCGAACGCGTCGGCGGTGCGCAGCAGCCGGCCGACCACCGGCCCGACATCGGGCGTGAAGACGAATTCGTGCGGCCGGTCGATCGGGCCGACCATCAGGGCGCGCTTGCCGGCGAGGGCCGCCGTGAAGGTACCGTGCAGGAAGCTCGATTCGCCGTCCGGCCCATAGAAATCAGGCAGGCGCAGGATCGTCGTCTGGATCCGTCCATCGGCATGGGCCGCCAGGGTCAGGTCCTCCTGCGCCTTGCGCATGCGGCCGCGATAGGTGTGCGGCTCGCGCGGATGGTCCTCGGCGATCGTCGGCGTCCGCGCCATCCCGAACGGATAGACCGTGCCGATCTGCAGCAGGCGCTCGACCCCGGCGGCGACGGCGCCCTCGATCACCTGGCGCATGACGATCGGGTGCTGCTCGAACTTGTCGTAGGGCACGCCGACCAGGTGGACGGCCGCGTCGGTGCCGGCCAGCGCCTGGCGCACGGAGGCGGGATCGGCCGGGTTCCAGGTCGTGACCTCGGCCAGGGGATCCTGGCCGAATGCCCGGTCGAGCGCATCGCGCGACCGGCCGATGACCCGGTAGGGCCGCCCTTCGGCCCGCAGGGCTGCGGCGATGCTCTTCCCGATGGCACCGGCGGCACCGACCAACGCGACCTTGCTCATGCGACTCTCCTGTTGAACGACGATCTATTTATGAACAATGTTCAGTAAACGATGTTCATTTAGTATTGCCGGTTCCGTCGGTCAAGGGTTAAATTCATCTCCATGGGGATTTCCGAACGCAAGGCGCGTCAGAAGGCCGATCTGCGCGCGCGCATCCTGGAGGCGGCGCGGGCCATCGTGCTGACCGACGGGTTCGCCGGCCTGACCATGCGCAAAATCGCCCAGGCGATCGAATATTCGCCGGGCACGCTCTATCTGCATTTCGCCGGACGGGACGAGATCGCCCGCGATCTCTGTATCTCCGGCTTCCGCGACCTTGTCGCGGCGCTGACGCCGGTCGCGAGCGTGGCCGAGCCGCGTGCCCGGATCGAGGCGCTGGCGGAGGCTTATGTCCGCTTCGGACTGGAGCAGGCGGAGACCTATCGCCTGATCTTCATGGTAGACCCGACCATCGTCAGTGCGATCTACGACCGGCCGGAGGCCGGTGGTCCCGACGATCCCGGCACCCAGGCCTATGGGCTGATTGCCGGCGGCTTCCTCGCGCTGCAGGCCGCCGGCGACTTGGCGCCTACGGCGGATCCGATGGTCCTGACCGACGTCTTCTGGGCCTCGCTCCACGGCGTGGTCAGCTTGAAGCTCACCTGTCCGGGCTTTCCGGCAACGCCGGTCGAGGTGCTGGTGCCCGCGCTGGTCGCGAGCCTGCTCGACGGGATGCTGGCCTAGTCACGCCAGCGGATATTCCGCCGCCGCCTCGTAGAGCGAGCCGGCCCGGGTCAGATAGCTCCGCACCAGCTGGAACCTGTCGACCGCGATCTCCGGCAGGCGCAGCAGATTGTTGCCTTCGAGATAATGCCCGAGGTCGGTCAGATGCCCGGCGCGGATGTTCGCGAGCGTGACGTGGGGCGTGAAATGCCGGCCCTCCGGCGGCACGCCCGCGCGGCCCAACGCCTGGCCGACCTTGTCGCGCAGCTCGACCAGGGCCGCGGAACGCTCGACCCCGGCATAGAGGATGCGCGGCTTGTCGACCGTGCCGAACAGATCGACGCCGGCAATGAGCATCGGAAAGCGGCGCGCGCGCAGTTCCGCGAGGGCGACGTCGATGTCGGCGGCCATGGCCTCGTCGACCTCGCCGATGAAGCGCAGGGTGACGTGGTAGTTGCCTGGATCGACCCATTTCACGCCGGGCAGGCCCTGCGCGATGACGGACAATGCCAGCTTGGTTTCGGGCGGCAGATCGATGCCGACGAACAGTCTCAGCATGGCGCCATGACACACGAAAATCGCTGCGCTCGGAAAGGGGAAAAATTCGATCGCTTGTCACGGGCGGATCCGGCGATGCCGTCTCACCCTGTTCAGGTTGCCGACAGCCTGTGGTTGGAAAACCATTCGCGATCGAAGATTTCATTTTCGCGGCCAATATGGCCCGGGCGCTTCCAACCAATTGGCATCGCTCGAACATTTTCGTGCTTTGGAAGAGGAGAATGGCAAAAGAGCATGCAGAGGTGGAAAAAACTTAATGTGGACTTAAGGAATGCCCGCCAAGCGTGGGGGCGCGGAGTGACATCCCGAAGAAAATTGCGCGAAGGCCGATCGAGCATCGTCCGGTTGAATGGAAGCACCTGATTCGCCCCGTCGGGTCGAATCGCCGCCGATTGCAGTCCAAGGGATCACAAGAATGTTGCGCTTCCTACAGCGTCTGTCGCGTACCGGGACTTCCACCCCTTCGATGGCGCCCTCTCCCGCTCGGACGATGCTTCCTCGGATCGTGCGCGGGCTTTCGCCGCAAGTCCTGCTGTTCCTCGGTCTCTTGACGGCGGCCCTCTCGCCCTCGATGGCGTTCGCCACCACCGTGAACGCCAACTGCATCACCCCGGATCCGGTGGTCTTCGCGACCGTAGGATCGACCCCGTCGATCACGCTGACCGACATCGACCAGTCGGGCAGTACCTGCGACGACAATGACCAGGGACTGCACACACAGAACGAAACGGTCGTCAGCACGACCGAAACCGTCACGGCGGTCGGCAACAGCGGCACGCACTATACCTTTACCCAAACGGGCTACGCGGATGCGGTCAACGGCCAAAGGACGATCTACGCCGTCTCGATCACCCAGTTGGTCGGTTCGGGCAGCGATTTCGTGCGGCTCTACATCGACCCGGGCGAGAGCGGCACCGCGAGCACGCCGATCGATATTCAGGTCACCCTGCCGGCCTCCAGCGCGCCCACGGTGAGCAGCATTTCGCCCGGTTCAGGCAGCACGCTGGGCGGAACGCCCGTCACGATCACAGGCACCAACTTCACCGGCACGACCGCCGTCACCATCGGCGGCGTGGCCGCGACCGGCATCACCGTGGTCAGTGCTACTTCGATCACGGCAACGACGCCGGCTCATGCCGCCGGCACGGCAAGCGTGCTGGTCACGAGCACGAACGGCACCAATGCCGCCAATAGCCTCTTCACCTATGTAGCGCCGCCGACGGTGAGCGCCATTTCGCCGACCACGGGCAGTACGCTGGGCGGGACGTCCGTCACGATCACCGGCACCGGCTTTACCGGAGCGACGGCCGTCACCATCGGCGGCACGGCCGCGACCGGCGTCACCGTAGTCAGCGCGACCTCGATCACGGCGACGACGCCGGCAGGCTCCGCCGGCTCGGCAAGCGTGCTGGTCACGACGTCAGGCGGCACCAACGCCGCGAACAGCCTGTTCACCTATGTAACGCCGCCGACCGTGAGCGCCGTCTCGCCGACGTCGGGCAGCACGCTGGGCGGGACCTCCGTCACGATAACGGGTACGGGCTTTACCGGAGCGACGGCCGTCACCATCGG
>NZ_DASZBY010000141.1:0-56112 GCF_035943795.1 Aliidongia sp.
AGCGCAGTCAGGCCGGGAATACCCAGCCGATCGACCAGCGGTGCCCATAGGAACTTGAAATTATAGGAGACGGCGACCAGGGCGAAGACGCCGATCTCCTTCAGGGAGATATGCGCGTCGGCGAGCCAGAGGGCCAAGGTCGAGCCGCTGAGGGCCAGGGGCAGGCCGCTCGAAAAGCCCATGCCCAGGATCGCCAGCAGACGCGGGCGGCCGTAGATCTTGATCGTTTCAAGCATCGATGGCCGCCCGCCGGTGTCTTGTCGTGACGGCGGATCAGGCCGCCTCGACGTCGGCGGCGACCTTGAAGCTGACGATCTTGTCCGGATCGGTCACGCTGCCGTTGCGGGCGGAACTGCCCTTCTTGATCGCGTCGATGAATTCCATGCCCGACACGGTCTTGCCCCAGATGGTGTACTGGTTGTCGAGATGGGCGGAATCGCCCAGCATGATGAAGAACTGGCTGTCGGCCGAGTTCGGATCCGACGAGCGCGCCATGGAGCAGACGCCGCGCAGGTGCTTCTCCTTCGAGAATTCCTGCTTCAGCTTGCTGCCCGAGCCGCCGGTGCCGTCGCCGCGCGGGCAACCGGTCTGCACCATGAAGCCGTCGATCACGCGATGGAACGGGATGCCGTCGTAGAAGCCTTCACGCACCAGGCGCTTGATCTGGGCGACATGGTTCGGCGCCAGGTCGGGGCGCATTTCGATGACGACCCGGCCGGCCGGCACGTCGAGATAGAGAGTATTTTCGAGATCGGCCGCCATCGCGGTTCCTCCGGAGTTCTGGGATATGAAAATAACGCGGGACCTTAGCGGCCCCGCGCCGGGCTCACAAGCGACGAAGCCTCAGCTCTTCTTCTTGTCGGCGTCGGCGGCGACCTGCAGCCGGACGATCTTGTCCGGGCGGGCGACGGCGCCGTTGTTGGCCTGGGTGCCGGCCTGCAGCTTGTCGACGAACTCCATGCCCGACGTTACTTGGCCAAACACGGTGTATTTGCCGTCGAGGAAGCCCGCATCGCCGGTGGTGATGAAAAATTGGCTATCGGCGGAATCAACCGAACTCGAGCGCGCCATGCCGACGATGCCGCGGGCGAAATGCTCCTTGGAGAACTCGGCCTTGATGTTCTTGCCCGAGCCGCCCGAACCGTTGCCCAGCGGATCGCCGGTCTGGGCCATGAAGTCGGGAATGACGCGATGGAAGGTCAGGCCGTCGTAGAAGCCACGGCGGACCAGATCCTTGATGCGCGCCACGTGGTTGGGCGCCAGGTCGGGGCGCAGCTGGATCACGACGCGACCGGCCGGAATGTCGAGGTAGAGCGTATTCTCCGGATCGGCTGCCTGGGCGCCGAGCGGCGCCATGACGAGAGTTACGAGAAGGAGCAGGACGCGGAACAGCTTCTGCATGATCGATCCCTGGAGGGGTGATGAAAGGCCGCGACGATAGCGGAGCCTGCGCCGGCGGGAAAGCGCGGCATCTCGTCATCGGGCACCGCTGGCTTCCGCATTCCGCGCCGTGCTAGCCTCGCATGCTATGGCAACACAGGAAGAACGCACGGCCGCCTCGCTGGCCAGATTGATGGATGCCGCCCGCACCTTGTTCCGGGCCGAAGGCTATGCTGCGACCTCGGTCGACGACATCACGCGCCACGCGGCCCTGACCAAGGGCGCCTTCTATCATCATTTCACCGACAAGAAGGCGATCTTCCACGCGGTGTTCGAGGAGGCCGAGCGCAAGCTGATGGCCGACATCCTGGCGGCGGCCAAGCCGGGCGATCCCTGGACCATGCTGCGATCCGGCTGTCTCGCCTTCCTGGACCTGACCCTCGAGCCCGGCCTGCAGCGGCTGGTGTTGCGCGAGGGGCCGTCGGTCCTCGGCTGGGACGTCTGGCGCAGTGTCTGTACGACCTATTCTCTTGGCGTGATCTCCGGCGGCATCCGCGCGGCGATCAAGGCCGGCCTGATGCCGCCGCGGGCGCCCGAGCCGCTGGCGGCGGCGATCTATGGTGCGCTAACCGAGGCGGCGCGCTATCTGGCGCAGCTCGACGACCCGGCTGCCGCCTTGCCGGGCGTCCGGGCCGAGATCGAGCTGATGCTGCAGGCCCTGCGCACGCAGCCGGGAACCGTCCCGGCCGCGTGAGCGGAGATGCTAGGGACGCTGGCCGGCGAAGCGCACGTCGCGTTCCTCGGCCAGCACCGGCGCGATGGCCGGCCGTGCCGCCAACCGGGCGGAATAGGCGCCGATGCCGGGCCAGGGCGTCAGGTCGACCTCGGCATAGCGCGCCCAGATAAGCATGTTGAACAGGTAGGCATCGGCGACGGTGAAATATTCGCCCATCAGGAACGAGCCCCGGTCGAGCGTCCGGGCGATGTGGTCCAGCCGGGGCGGCAGCAGATGCTGGGCCAGGCGCCGCGTCGCGTCGGCGCCGGTCGGATCGAAAGCCGGCCCGGTGATCAGCAGCACGCCCAGAGTCTTGTGCACTTCGCCGGCGATGAAGCTCAGCCATTCCTGCAGCCGGTAGCGTTCGAACGAGGCGGGCGGCGGCACCAGCGGCAGGCCGGGCACCCGGTCGCCGACATATTGCAGGATCGCGCCGACCTCGGTCAGTACCGCCCGGTCGTCGAGCACCAGGGTCGGCACCTGGCCTTTGGGGTTGAGCGTGCGCAGGTCGCTGCCGTCCTGGGCCTGCTTGGTCTTGAGATCGACCCACACCACGTCCGCGGCGAGGCCGGCCTCGGCCAGGGCGACCCGGACGGTGAACGAACAGGCGAAGGGGCTGGCATAGAGTTTCATGGTGCTGCCCCCGGCGGCACGGCATCGACCGACGCTGTGGCCGAGACATTGGAGGGTGCCGGATCCTTGGCGACGCTGGCGGCGGTATCTCCGGCCGCGAACAGGGCGATTACAATCCATATGACGATCATCGGAAGCTCCCAGGCTATGCCCCGGATCGACCAGACCCAAGGTACATACCTTGAGTATGTATTATCATGCCGATGGTACGCAAGCGCCTCTTCCGTTCTCCGGGCTGCCTGTTTCAGGCGGTGTGGAACCGCCGGTCGGCGCGGCCGGTCGATGCCGGCATCAAGGGCTACGACGTGTTCTATTTCGACGATGGTGATCTCGGCTCGGAGGCGGAGGATCGGGTCATCCGGCGCTTCGGTGCCGGCTACCCGCCGCTGGTCTCGACCGAGGACGGGATCGGCCGCTATCTGGTCGCCTGCACCTGCGTCGGCATCCGCGTGGCGGACCTGTTCCAGGCCAAGGCTGAAAGCTACCGCGCCCGCTGGCCCTGGTCGCGGATTGCGCCTCCGGGACCGTGACGGGAGCATCACCAGAGAAGGGAGGCAAAGAAAAAGGAGCCGCGATCACTCGCGGCCCCTTCGTTCGACCGGCGCGCGAAACGCGCTTTACGAGGCTTCGGCCGACCGGCTGGCGCGCTTGCGCTCGTTCGGGTCCAGCAGCTTCTTGCGCAGGCGGATGCTTTTCGGCGTCACCTCGACCAGCTCTTCGTCCTGGATGTAGGCGATGGCCTGCTCCAGCGTCATGACGCGCGGCGTGGTCAGGCGGATCGCCTCGTCCTTGGACGTGGTGCGGATGTTGGTCAGCTGCTTGGCCTTCAGCGCGTTCACTTCGAGATCGTTCTCGCGGTTATGCTCGCCGATGATCATGCCTTGGTAGATCGCCGCACCCGGCACGATGAACATCGGGCCACGGTCTTCCAGGTTCCACAGCGCGTAGGCCACCGCATTGCCGTCGCCGTTCGAGATCAGCACGCCGACCCGGCGGCCTTCGATCGGGCCCTTGAAAGGTGCGTAGCCATGGAACAGGCGGCTCATCAGGCCGGTACCGCGCGTGTCGGTCATGAACTCGCCCTGATAGCCGATCAGGCCACGGGCCGGCGCCAGGAACGTCACGCGGGTCTTGCCGCCGCCCGACGGGCGCATATCGGTCAGGTCGGCCTTGCGCTGGCTCATCTTCTCGACGACGACGCCCGAGAACTCCTCGTCGACGTCGATCTGCACTTCCTCGATCGGCTCCATGCGCTGGCCGTTCTCGGTCTTGTACAGCACGCGCGGCCGCGAGATCGACAGCTCGTAGCCTTCGCGGCGCATGTTCTCGATCAGCACGCCCAGCTGCAACTCGCCGCGGCCGGCCACTTCGAGCGCGTCCTTGTCCGCGGTCTCGCGCACCTGGATGGCGATGTTGCCCTCGGCCTCGCGCATCAGGCGCTCGGCGATCATGCGCGAGGTGACCTTGGTGCCCTCGCGGCCGGCGAGCGGGCTGTCGTTGACCGAGAAGGTCATGGCCAAGGTCGGCGGATCGATCGGCGTCGAATGGATCGCGTTCATCACTTCCGGCGAGCAGATCGTGTCGGCCACGGTCGTCTCGGTCAGTCCAGCGACCGCGATGATGTCGCCGGCCTCGGCGAACTCGACCGGCACGCGCTCCAGGCCGCGGAACGACAGCAGCTTCGACAGGCGACCGCTCTCGATCGTCTTGCCGTCGCGATGCATCGACTTCACCGGCATGTTGACGCGCGCCGTGCCGGACAGGATGCGGCCGGTCAGCACGCGGCCCAGGTACGGGTCGGCCTCGAGCGTGGTCGCCAACATCGCGAACGGCGCATCCTTGTCGCCCTTCGGCGGCTCGACATGGCGCACGATCAACTCGAACAGCGGCGACAGGTCTTCGCGCGGCGCGTCCAGCGACTCGGCGGCCCAGCCGTTGCGGCCGGACGCGAACAGGGTCGGGAAATCCAGCTGCTCGTCGGTCGCGTCCAGCACGGCGAACAGGTCGAACACCTCGTTGTGCACTTCCTGCACGCGGGCGTCGGGCCGGTCGACCTTGTTGACCAGAACGATCGGCTTCAGGCCTTGCTTCAGCGCCTTGCCGACGACGAACTTGGTCTGGGGCATCGGGCCCTCGGCCGCATCGACCAGCACGACGACGCCGTCGACCATGCTCAAGATCCGCTCGACCTCGCCGCCGAAGTCGGCATGGCCCGGGGTGTCGACGATGTTGAGGCGCGTGTTCTTCCAGACGACCGAGGTGCATTTGGCGAGGATGGTGATCCCGCGCTCGCGCTCGAGGTCGTTCGAGTCCATGGCCCGTTCGGCCACCTGCTGATTGGTGCGGAAGGTGCCGCTCTGTCGCAGCAGCGCGTCGACCAGCGTGGTCTTGCCGTGGTCGACGTGGGCGATGATGGCGATGTTACGGATGTCCATGGGAATCTCGGATCTCTACTCAGGCCTGAATGAGGGCCGCGAGCGGCGTCTCGGGGCGGGCGCCGTAATGGCTGATGATTTCGGCGGCGGCGATGCTGCCGATCCGCCCGCATTCGGCGAGCGGCAGGTTGCGGGTCAGGCCATAGAGGAAACCCGCGGCGTAAAGGTCGCCCGCCCCGGTCGTATCGACGACACGGGTGACGGCGGCGGCCGGCACTTCGACGATCTGGTCGCGCGTCACGACGACCGAGCCCCGGGCGCCGCGCGTCACGGCGGCAAGCTCGGTCAGGCGACGGATCTGCGAGACCGCCTGGTCGAAATCCTCGGTCTCGAACAGCGCGGTCAGTTCCGCCTCATTCGCGAACAGCACGTCGACATGCCCTTCGATGAAATCGAGAAAGGCCTGGCGATGGCGATGGACGCAGAAGGAGTCGGACAGCGACAGCGCGACCTTGCGGCCGGCGCCATGGGCGATCTCGGCCGCCTTGCGGAAGGCTTCCTGCGCCAGCGGCGGATCGTAGAGGTAGCCTTCGAGGTAGGTCACCTGGGCGCTCGCCACGAAATCGGCGTCGACGTCGTCCGGACCCAGGTTCACGCAGGCGCCAAGGAACGTGTTCATGGTGCGCTGGGCATCCGGCGTCACCAGGATCAGGCAGCGCGCGGTCGCGGGGCCGGAGGTCGCGGCCGGCGTCGGAAACGTCACGCCCGTGGCGGTGATGTCGTGGCGGAACACCTTGCCCAGCACGTCGTCGCGCACCTTGCCGATGTAGCCGGCCTTGCCGCCGAGCGACGCCAGGCCGGCGATCGTATTGCCGGCCGACCCGCCGGACGCCTCGATGCCCGGGCCCATGGCGCCGTAGATCGCCTCGGCACGCGGCTCGTCGATCAGCATCATGGCGCCCTTGTCCATCGCCTGGGCGGCGAGGAAGGCGTCATCTGACTGACTGATCACGTCGACAATGGCATTGCCGATGCCGACGACGTCGAGCGGTGCGGTCGTCATAGACGGATATTTCCTGGTATGAGGGCGTATTTTGCGGCGCAGTATATGAATTTCCGCTCCGCTGGCAACCGACCCGGGCGCAGGGGTAGTATCCGCTAACCGCGACACCCTGCTTTCCCTTGCCGGTCGAGGCCCGTTTCGCCCATGGTTTCAGCTCTTTCCCGTGCTTTCGCTCAATTGCCCCGGCCCGAAATGCGCGGGCCGCTGCTGCGCTCGGTCGCGTGGGCCTGCCTGGTCTTCGCGGCCCTGTGGTGGCTTCTCGCCGTCCTGTTGCATCATTGGCTGGCGCAGACCCATTGGGTCGAGGTGCTCGCGGCCTTCCTCGGCGCGTTCGCGGCCCCGGTCCTGACCTGGCTGCTGTTCCCGAGCGTCGTCGTGATGATCCTCGGACTATACGCCGAAGCGATCATCGAGGCGGTCGAGCGCCGTCATTACCCCAATCTTGCCACGCCGCCCCCATCCCGCCAGATGGCAAACCTGTGGAGCGGCATCCGGCTGGCCCTGCTCGGCCTGGTGCTGAACATCGTCGCGTTGCCTTTCTACCTGCTGTTTCCGGGCTTGAATCTGGTTCTATTTCTCGGCCTGAACGGCTACCTTCTCGGCCGTGAGTATTTCGATGTCGTGGCGCTCCGCAGGGTCGATTGGCGCGGCACACAGCGGCTGTGGCGGGAACACCGGCTGAGATTCATCCTCACCGGCGTGGTCGTCGCGGGGCTGTTCGCTCTGCCGGTCGTCAATCTCGTGGCGCCGATCATCGGTCTCGCGGCTGCCGTCCATCTGGTCGAACGGTTCCGGGGGCTGGATCCGGTGTGACCCGGCCGCTACCGCATCATCTCGCCGGCGTTCGCCGGGCCGAAGTCGCTTCGAGTTCGGTATTCGACAATCGTACGACAAACTTTGGGGATCGAATACATGTTCCGCCGCAAGAAGACCGAAGGCGAAGACGGAGCGTCCGACCAGGCGCTCGCGCCGGAAAATCTCGTGGCCCCGGCCGCCAAGGTCGGACCGCGGCCGGGCTTCGGCCCCGGCGCATCCCAACCCGCTCAACCCACTCTGCCGAACCGCATCCCGGCCACGCCGTTGCGTCCCGTCACACCTGAGGTAATCCGTCCTATGGCTACTGAACTGCCCCGCCGCCCGGCCGAACCGTTGCCCACCGCGCCCGGCTCCAACGCCGCTTTCGGCGCCATGCCCGCCCCGGCTCCGGCGCCCGTCCGCCAGCAGCCGGAACTGCGGCAACTGCTGGTCGGCCGCGAGATCACGCTGTCCGGCGAGATCACGACGTGCGACCGCCTGCTGGTCGAAGGCAGCGTCGAAGCGAACCTGTCGAACTGCAAGGACATCGAGATCGCCCATACCGGCCTGTTCAAGGGGACGGCGTCGGTCGACCATGCCGAAATCCACGGCCGGTTCGAAGGCTCGCTGACGGTCAAGACCCGCCTGCTGATCAAGGCGACCGGCCGGGTGTCCGGCACGATCCGCTACGGCCAGCTGGAGGTCGAATGCGGCGGCCAGGTTTCCGGCGACGTGCAGTCGACCGGCCTGGACGCGATCGAGGTCAAGCCGTCGGGCAGCGCCTCCTCGGCCTCGAGCGCCACGAACAGCGATCTGCCGCTCCACGACCTGAGCGCGACCCGGATCGTCTGATCCGTCATCCTCCCCGGCATCCGCCGATGCCGGGGAGGATGACCCCTCAAATCACGTTCCCATTAGTCAAATTTAAAGGCCTGTTCCCTACCGTCCTGGGTTGTGGCGAAAAAGATCGTTGGGGGCCACGATTCCCGTTGCATCGGGGGATCGGATTCCGGCAAGTACCGATGGGGTGATTTTAGGGGATTTCATTGTGCATGCCACGTCCGGCTCGGCCGCGGGCATAGTCGAGATGGCGCGTCGGAACCTTCGGAATCCGGTCGGCGCCATCCTGCTGGCGACGCTGCTTGCCGCCTGCTCCACCGGGGTCAATGCGCCCGGAAATGCCGCCCTGTCTCCTACCGACGTCACCTACCGCACGCCCCAGGCCGCCCGTCCGCACTTCGCGCTGGCCGAGATGGCGTCGCTGCATGACATGTCCGACCGGCAGTTGATGCAGCGCCTAGGCTCTCCCGACTTCACCCGGCGTGATCCTCCGGCCGAGATCTGGCAATATCGCAGCGCGTCCTGCGTGCTCGACGTCTTCCTGTATCCGGAAGCCGGCGGCCTCAAGGTCGCCCATGCCACGACGCGGGACCGGGCCAGGCTCGGCACCCCTGACGATGGCTGCTCGCCCTTCCCCGATCAGCGCTCCGCCTCGGCCGAATAGCTCACGCGACCAGGGTCTTGGCCTTGTAGCGGCAGACGTCCGCGACCGGACAGGTCGGGCATTCCGGTTTGCGCGCCTTGCAGGTATAGCGTCCGTGCAGGATCAGCCAATGGTGGGCATGCAGCCGCCAAGGGGCCGGCACCCGCTTCATCAAGCCATCCTCGACGGCGCGCGGCGTCTTGCCGGGCGCCAGTCCGGTACGGTTGCCGACCCGGAAAATATGGGTATCGACGGCGATGGTCGGTTCGCCGAATGCCACGTTCAGCACCACGTTCGCGGTCTTGCGGCCGACGCCCGGCAGCGCCTCCAGCGCGTCCCGGTCGCGCGGCACGGCGCCGCCATGCTGGGCCACCAGCATCTCCGACAACTTCAGCACGTTCTTGGCCTTGGTATTGAACAGGCCGATCGTCTTGATGTGGCTGCGGATCGTCTCTTCGCCGAGCGCCGCCATCCCGGCCGGGGTGTCGGCGATCTCGAACAGCGCCTTGGTCGCCTTGTTGACGCCGATGTCGGTCGCCTGGGCCGACAGCACGACCGCGACCAGCAGGGTGAACGGATTGGAATAGACGAGTTCCGTCTCGGGCGCCGGCATCCGCTCGGCCAACCGTTGGAAGAACCTGTCGATGTCGGCTTTGGGCATCAGGGCGGCGGTCATGGCGCGCAGGATATAGGGCGACCGAACGCCGCGCCAGGGTGCCGCCGTGTGGCTTTACCCGCCCGCGCCGCCGGCCCTATGCTTGGGGCCATCATGAGCGAACCGGCATCCTCGCCCGATCCGACGCCCCGATATGAGGCGGTCCTGCGGCCGCACCGCAGCCTGCCGCCGCGCGGGTTCTTCTTTTTCATGCTGGCGGTGGCCGGGGTCAGTTTCGTGACCGGCGTCGGCTTCGTCATGATGGGCGCCTGGCCGGTGACCGGCTTCTTCGGGCTCGACGTGCTGCTGCTCTACGGCGCCTTCCGCCTGTCCTACCGCAGCGGCCGGATGCGCGAGACCATCCGGCTCGCCGGCGACGACGTGACGGTCGAGCGGGTGAGCGTGCGCGGCGAGATCCGGACCTGGCGCTTCCAGGCCTTCTGGCTGCGCATCCGCATGATCGAGCTGGGCAACCGCGGCAATCGGCTGCTGCTGGCGTCCCATGGTCGCGAGCTTGCCGTCGCCGGGTTCCTGACCCCGGAGGAACGGCGCGCGCTCGCGGCCGACCTGGACGCGGCCCTCGTGCGCTATCGCAACCCGAGCACGTCCTTCATGCCGTAGAGACCCGGGGGCCGGCCCACGGCCCACAATGCCGCGCGCACCGCCCCCCGGGCATAGATGCGCCGGTCGGCCGCCTTGTGGGTCAGTTCCAGCCGTTCGCCCAGCCCGGCGAACATCACGGTGTGATCGCCGACCACGTCGCCGCCGCGCAGGGTGGCGAAGCCGATGCTGCCGCCCGCGCGCGCGCCGGTATGGCCGTCGCGGCTCTTGACCCAGACATCCTCCAGCGGCACCCCGCGACCGGCCGCGGCCGCGCGGCCGAGCGCCAGCGCCGTGCCAGACGGCGCGTCGATCTTCATGCGGTGGTGCATTTCCTGGATCTCGATGTCGTAGTCGGGCCCGAGCCGGGCGGCAACCTGCTCGACCAGGCCCAGCAGCAGGTTGACGCCCAGGCTCATGTTGGCCGACCAGACGATCGGCGCCTGCCGGGCCGCCGCCTCGATCGCCCTGGTCTGGGCGGCGTCGAGCCCGGTCGTGCCGATGACCAGGATCTTGCCGGCGGCGGCGGCCAACTCGGCATGGCGCACGGTCGCGGCCGGCACGGTGAAATCGATGATGGCGTCCGAGGCGGCGATCAGTGCCGCCGCATCCGTACCGGCGGCAACGCCGAGCGGCCCGAGGCCGGCGAGCGTGCCCAGGTCCTGACCCGCCAACGTCGCGGTCTGCTCCGTGCCGCCGGCGACGACGGCGCCTTCGGTCTGGGCGATCTCGGCGATCAGCATGCGGCCCATCCGCCCGCCACAGCCGACGATACCGATCCGGCACTGATTCATCTGAACGCTCCCAAGATGTCCGAGGCCGGCTTTGCGCGGGCAATGGCCATGTGTATGGTTGCGCCCGCCGCTAGACAAGCCCCGTCACCGACCGGAAGCCGTCCCTTTTCCATGTCCCTGTTCCGCTCCGTCGCGACCATCGGCGGCAATACCATGATCAGCCGCGTGCTCGGCCTGGTGCGCGACATGCTGACGGCACAGGCGCTGGGGGCGGGGCACCTGTCCGACGTGTTCGTGGTGGCACAGCGCCTGCCCAACATGTTCCGGACGATCTTCGCCGAGGGCGCGTTCTCGACCGCCTTCGTGCCGCTGTTCGCCCATCGGATCGCCGACGAGGGCGAGGCGGCGGCCCGGGCCTATGCCGAGCGCGCCATGGCGGTGCTGCTGACCGGGCTGCTGGCGATCACGGTCTTGGCCGAGGCGTGCATGCCGCTGCTGATCCCGGCCATCGCCTGGGGCTTTACCGAACGGCCGGAGCAGTTCGCCGCCGCCACCTCGCTCACCCGCATCACCTTTCCCTACCTGCTGTTCATCTCCCTGGTCTCGCTCCAGGGCGGGATCCTGAACTCGCTCGGCAAATTCGGCGCGGTCGCCTTCACCCCGGTGCTGCTGAATGTGTTCATGATCGCGGCCGTGTTCTGGGGCCGGCGGTTCGGCCATGTCGTCGAGGCCTTGGCCTGGAGCGTCAGCATCGCCGGGCTGGTCCAGTTCCTGTGGCTTGCCGTGTCCTGCACGCGCGCCGGCATGGCGCTCAAGTTGCCGATGCCGCGGCTGACGCCCGACATCCGGCGCCTGCTGGCCCTGATGGGGCCGGGCGTGTTCGGCGCCAGCGTCAACCAGATCAACCTGTTCGTCTCGACCAACGTCGCCTCGATGCTGCCGGCCGGCTCGGTCACGTACCTCTATTACGCCGACCGGCTGAACCAGTTGCCGCTCGCCGTGGTCGGCATCGCGGTCGGCACGGCGATCCTGCCGACCCTGTCGCGGCAATTGCGCGGCGGCGACGTCGCGGCGGCCGCGGATACGCAGAACCGCGGGCTGGAATTCGCGTTCCTGTTCACCCTGCCGGCGGCGGCAGCGCTGGCGATCATCGCCGAACCGATCCTGTCGGTGCTGCTGGTCCGAGGCGATTTCACGCTGCATGCCGCGCATGAAACCGCCCTGGCGCTGATCGTCTATGCCTTCGGCCTGCCGGCGCTGGTCGCGGTCAAGGTGCTGGTGCCGGCGTTCTATGCCCGCCAGGATACGCGCACCCCGGTGCGGATCGCCGTCGCCTCGCTGGTCGTCAACCTGGTGCTGACCCTGATCCTCAGCCGCTTCTTCGCCCATGTCGGCAATGCGCTGGCGACCATGACCGCGGCCTGGGTCAATGTCGGTCTGCTGGGCCTGGCCTTGCGGCGGCGCGGGCACCTGAGCCTCGACCGGCGGCTGCTGTCGACCGTGCCGCGCCAGATCCTGGCGGCGCTCGCGATGGCTGGCGTGCTGCTGGGCGTCGATCGTCTGCTGGGCTCGGCGCTGGGCGATGGATCGGGCACGGTGCGCGTCCTGGCGCTGGTCGGCCTGATCGCGAGCGGCCTCGCCAGCTATGCGCTGTTCGTGTTCCTGTTCGGCGCCGCCCAATGGCGCGACCTGAAACGGCTGCTGCGACGACAGCCGGCCTGAACCCCGGGATCAAGTCGCTTGACCCGCCCGGGTCATCGGGCTAACCGAAACACCTTTCCCGTCCTCGAACCGCTCGGTCTTCGTCTCATGAACCGCATTCTCTCAGGCATCCAGCCGACCGGAAATCTGCATATCGGCAATTATCTGGGCGCGCTGAAGAACTGGGTGCGGCTGCAGGCGGAGTACGAGTGCATCTTCTGCATCGTCGATCTCCACGCGATCACCGTGCCCCAGGATCCCGTGGCTCTGCGCACCAGCACGCGCGAGGTCGCGGCGACCTATATCGCCGCCGGCATCGATGCGGAAAAGGCCACGATCTTCAACCAGTCGACCGTCTCGGCCCATGCCGAACTCAGCTGGATCCTGACCTGCCTGACGCCGCTCGGCTGGCTGAACCGCATGACCCAGTTCAAAGACAAGGCCGGCAAGAACAAGGATTCGGTCGGGCTCGGGCTTTATGCCTATCCGGTGCTGATGGCCGCCGACATCCTGATCTACCAGGCGACCCACGTGCCGGTCGGCGAAGATCAGAAGCAGCATCTGGAGCTGGCACGCGATCTGGCGCAGCTGTTCAACCGGCAATTCGGGACGGATTTCTTTCCCTTGCCGGAGCCGCAGATCATGGGTGCCGCGACCCGCGTCATGAGCCTGCGCGACGGGACCAAGAAGATGTCGAAGTCGGATGCGTCGGACTACTCGCGCATCAACATGACCGACGACGCGGATACGATCGCGCTCAAGATCCGCAAGGCGAAGACCGATCCGCTGCCCCTGCCGGACAGCATCGAGGCGGCGGCGGCGCGGCCCGAGGCCGAAAATCTGCTGAGCATCTATGCGGCGCTGACCGATGCCAGCCTGGCCGAGACGGTGGCCCAATTCGCCGGCAGCGAGTTCTCGCGGTTCAAGGAAACCTTGGCGGAAGTCGCGGTCGCGAAGCTGGCGCCGATCGCGGACGAACGCGCCCGCATCCTGTCGGATATCGGCCAGCTCGACGCGCTGTTGCGCCGGGGCGCGGAACGGGCCAATGCGATCGCCCAGCCGAACCTGGCGGCGATCAAGGATCTGGTCGGGTTGCTGCGGCCGTAGCGAAACGGCCGCAGCGGTCCCAGGTCGTTACTGCGGCATATTCTTGTCGGCAGCCTTGGTGATCACGTGGCCGGTATTGCTGATGTCCTGGCCGGCGCCGGCGGTCGTGTTGCAGGCGGCGAGCGTGGAACCGAGCGAGCCCAGCAGAACCAGCGTCAAAAGGGCCTTGGCAGCGCGATCCTTGAGGGTCGAGCGCATGTCGTTTCTCCTGTGCGACGACCTCGGGATCGAGGTCTCTCGCCGTCAACCCATGCCGGGCGCTTTCGTTCCCTTTCGTCACTATATGCTGGACATATAGTTTGTTACCTAATCGATGTTGGATGTCTGAACCGGGCGTTGCCACTTCTGAAATGTCGAGCGATTTACGCTCTGCATCTTCAAGGAGATGGATGATGAACAACTCTATGCTTGCCGGGCTTTGTGCCGTTGCCGGGCTCATGACCGGCGCGGCGGCCTCCGCCGCCCAACCCTATCACCGGGAACCGTTGCCGCCGCTCTATGTCGTGCAGTCGGCAGCACAGGCGGCATGTCCGACCGATCAGGTTCTTTGGGTCAACTGGGTCGCCCGCAAGTCCCATGTCCCGGGCGATCGCTGGTACGCCGCCACGAAGACCGGCGCCTATGCCTGCGCCCAGCCTTCGGCCGCCGTGGGGATCCAGCCGGGCGGCGCCGACTGAACGATCGACAAAACCGGCCCGGGCGCGGTGCCCGAGCCGGCTTCGGTCCGGTTCACGAGCCCAGCGGCACCAGGCTCGGCACTTTCGCCAGATCCTCCCGCTGCAGGTGACGCATCAGCCGCCCTTCCGCCGCGCCGACCGCCCGGGTGATCAGGAAGGTCAGGATCAGATAGACCGCACCGGCATCGAGGAACGCCTCGTAGACCGCGAAGCTCTCGGCCACGATGCTGCGGGCGACCCCGGTGATGTCGAGGAGCGTGATCGTGCTGGCGAGCGACGAGGATTTCACCACCAGGATGATTTCGTTGCCATAGGCCGGCAGGGTCAGCCGCAGCGCCTGAGGCAGCACGATCTTGCGCAGGATCAGCCATTCGCTCATGCCCAGCGCGCGTGCCGCCTCGACCTCGCCCACCGGCACCGCCATGATGCCGCCGCGCAGGATTTCCGCCTGGTAGGCCGCTGTGTTGATCGCGAATGCGATGACGGCACAGCCGAACGGCTGGCGCAGCAGCGGCCACAGCCAGCTGTCATGGACCCAGGCAAACTGGCCCGCCCCGTAATAGATCAGGTACAGCTGCACCAGCAGCGGCGTGCCGCGGAAGCAGAAGGTATAGGCAAAGGCCGGCATCCACAGGACCCGCCGGCGGCTGGCCCGGGCGAACGCGATCGGCAGCGACAGCACGGCGCCCGCGACGAGCGAGATCCCGATGAGTTTCAGGCTTAGCCAGGCACCCGCGAGGAAGCGCGGCAGGCTGTCGAGCATCAATTGCCAATCCATCGCCGCCTCCTCAGGCCCGAGCCAGGCCGCGCCGCGCGCGCCGCTCGAGGGCCGAGATGCCGAGGACGGAAACGGTGGTGAACAGCAGATAGACCCCGGCCGCGACGGCGTAGAACGTGAAGGGCTGGTGGGTAGCTCCCGCGGCAATCGCCGACTTGCGCATCAGCTCTTCCAGGCCGACGACGGAAATCAGCGACGTATCCTTCAGCAATACCAGCCAGGTGTTGCCGAGGCCCGGCAGCGCCAGCCGCCAGACCTGGGGCAGCATGACCAGGCGCACGACATGGGCCTGACGCAGGCCCAGCGCACGGGCCGCCTCCAACTGGCCCCGGGGCACGCTCTGGATCGCGGCGCGCAGCACCTCGGTCGTATAGGCTCCGCACAGGAGCGACAGCGCGAACAGGCCGGCGCCCAGCCCATTGACCTCGACATATTCGCCGGCGACCCAGGTCAGGAGAACCGTGCCGCCGAAATAGAGCAGCAACAGGATCAGCAGTTCGGGCACGCCGCGCATGAGGGTGGTGTACGCGTCGGCAATCACGCGCAACGGCCGGGAACCGGACAGCTTGGCGGCGGCACCAAGGCCGCCAATGGCGAGGCCGATCACGAGGCTGAGTGCCGCCACGAGCAGGGTCAGTCCCGCGCCGGTCGCGATCTGGGCGCCGAAGCCCTTCAAATCCATCCAGCTGTCATCCGGTAAAGGAGCCCGGGGCGGGCAAGGGGCCCGCCCCGGTCTTCAGGCTCAGTAGATCGAGAACGGGAAATATTTCGCGTCGATCTTTTCGTAAGTGCCGTCCTTGCGGATCTCGGCCAGCGCCTTGTTGAAGGCATCCTTGAGCTTGGCGTCGCCGGGGCGGACCGCGATGCCGGCACCGGCACCGAACCATTTCGGGTCCTTCAACTCGGGTCCGATGAATTCGAACCCCTTGCCGTCGGGCTTGTTGAGGAAGCCTTCGAGCAGCACGATCGAGTCTGCCAGCACCAGATCGAGCCGTCCGGCCGTCAGGTCCAGGTCGGCGTTCTCCTGGCTGTCGTACAGCTTGATGTCGGCCACGTCGGCGTAATTGTCCTGCAGGTATTGGGCATGGATGGTCGAGCGCTGGGCGCCGATCGTCTTGCCCTTCAGCCCGTCCTTCGAGATGGTGAGATTCGCCCCCTTCTTCTGCACGAAGCGGGCGGGGGTCTGGTAATACTTGTCGGTGAAATCGACCTTCTTCTTGCGCTCTTCGGTAATCGACATGGAAGCGACGATGGCATCGTACTTCTTGGCAAGCAGGCCGGGGATGATGCCGTCCCAATCCTGCGCCACGATGGTGCATTCCAGGTGGGCGCGCTCGCACAGCACCTTGGCGATGTCGACGTCGAAGCCCTGCAGCGTGCCGTCGGGCGCCTTGAAATTGAACGGCGCATAGGCGCCTTCGGTGGCGATGCGGACCTTGTCCTGGGCCTGAGCCTGGCCTTGGAACCCGATCGTGGCCGCCACGAGGGCGGCGATGAGGAAAAGGCGCATGGGGAACCTCCTGTTCTCTTGTTCGGCCCTTGGTTGGGCTCTCGTGCGCCCGGAGCCTCGCCGCCCCGGTCCTCTCCGTCAAGGCTGGCCGACGTCGCGCCGCCGGTCAGTAGATCGAGAAGGGGAAATATTTCGCGTTGATCTTGTCGTAGCTGCCGTTCGCGCGGATCGCGGCGATCGCCTTGTTGAAGGTCTCGCGCAGCGCGTCGTCGCCCTGGCGCACGGCGATGGCGGTGCCGGCACCGAGCTTCAGCTCCGGGCCGGTCAGCTCGTAGTCGGCACCCTCGGGCTTGTTGAGGAAGGCGCCGAGGATCACGCCCGAGCTGGCCAGAACCAGGTCGAGCCGGCCGGACGTCAGGTCGAGCGTCACGTTCTCCTGGGTGTCGTAGAGCTTGACGTCGGCGACGTCGGCGTAGGTTTCCTGCAGGTAGTTGGCATGGATGGTCGCGCGCTGGGCGCCGAGCGCCTTGCCCTTCAGCCCTTCCTTCGAGATCGTGAAGTTGGCGCCCTTCTTCGCCACGAAGCGGGCCGGCATCTGGTAATATTTGTCGGTGAAGGCGACCTTCTTCTTGCGCTCCTCGGTGATTGCCATCGAGGCGACGATCGCGTCGTATTTCTTGGCGAGCAGGCCGGGAATGATGCCGTCCCAGTCCTGGGCCACGACCGTGCAGTCGAGATGCGCCTCGTCGCAGACCGCATGGGCGATGTCGACGTCGAAGCCTTGCAGCGTGCCGTCGGGCGCCTTGAAATTGAACGGCGGGTAGGCGCCCTCGGTCGCGATGCGGATTTTCTGCGGCGCGTCGGCCGCGGCGGCAGGGGCGGCGCCCGTGACGAGGGCCAGCAGGCCGGACAGGAACAGGGAAGCGGAGCGAAGATGCATGAGGACCTCGGCCGAAGGGAACGCGATGCCGAGCCTCAAGGGCCGCGCGGTCCGCGTCAAGCCCTGCCGCAAATTCATCCGACATAAGTCAAAAAGAACCGCCGTCGGGAGGGGCTGGGACTGGGGGAACCAACGGCCCGACGGCGGCAGGGCGAAACCGGATCCGGCGTGCGGATCCGGCCCGAACCAAAGGGATCGGTCAGTCGGCCAGACCCAGCGAATAGAAGCGGACCCGAGGCTGCTTGCGGCGCCGGCGGATCGGCTCCCGGTCGAGCGTCGTACCGAACAGCTTGTAGGCTTCCTGGCGGATGGCGTTCTCGCTGCGGCCCAGCTGGTGGGCGATCGCTTCGATGGGGACCCGGCCCCAGGAATGACCCAGCAGACGGCGCTCGTCGTCCTGCCACTTCGGGAAGCGTGCCATGGCCTTGGCCTCAGCGGATCGCGTAGAGCGCGAGGCCGAGCGACAGCAGGCCCAGCAGCAGCGGCATGGTGGTCGCGATGTCGCGAGGCAGCAGAGGGGCGAAAAGCGCGCGCATGATCGACAAGCTCCCAATGGGGTGGATGGTTGGGATCGATGGTTCGTACCGCCAGGAATACGCCCGTTCTGTACCGCGATGATGTCGGCCGGCGCGTCGGTTTGTATCGAACTGTTTCATCGGGGCCGGCGTTCATCGAACGCAATCAATTTCCGTGCACCCGCAGTTCGCGCTTGCGACCGGGCCGGCATTGCCTGCTACGATCGGGGCTCAGAGCGGCCGTCGACCGAGGGAGACGCGCATGTTGTCGATCAGATCCGCCCGGGCATCGGATGTTCAGTCGATCGCCCAAATCGATGTCGAGACGTGGCGGGCGACCTACCCGGGCATGTTGCCGGACGACCTGCTGACCGCGCTCGACCCGGGCCAGCGGGCGCGCCAATGGTCCCGCTTCATCACGCATCGGCCCGACGACGCGATGCTGGCCTTCGACGAGCGCGAGCGCGTGCTGGGTTTCGGCAGCTGCGGCATCCAGCGCGAGACGACGCTGCCTTATGCCGGCGAAATCTTCACGCTCTATGTCGGCCCGGATTTCCAGGGCCAGGGCGTCGGCCGGCAACTGCTGCTGGCGCTGTTCCAGCGGATGATCCGTGGCGGCC
This sequence comes from Aliidongia sp., assembly GCF_035943795.1. Taxonomy (NCBI): domain Bacteria; kingdom Pseudomonadati; phylum Pseudomonadota; class Alphaproteobacteria; order Rhodospirillales; family Dongiaceae; genus Aliidongia; species Aliidongia sp. The sequence goes on from NZ_DASZBY010000141.1 coordinate 18,282, forward strand.
TGTCCTCGGCCATGCTGTGGGTCCTGGCGGCCAACCCGTCGCGCTTCTTCTACGAACGGGTCGGCGGTCGCCGGATCGCCGACCGGCAACTCGACATGGGCCCCTTCGGTGTCCCGGCCGTCGCCTATGGCTGGCCCGACCTGGCCGACGCCATCCACCGCCAGGCCCGGGCACGCAGCCGGATCGATTGAAGGCTGCGGCCTATTTCGCCGCCAGCTGATCGATCGCCTGTTGCACCTGGATGGCTTGGGCGGAGCCGGCGGGCAATTGGGCGAGCAAGGCGTGCCAATGGCCGGCCGCCTCGTCCTTGCGGCCGGTCGAGGCGGCGGCCAGGCCCAGCTGCCAGAGCGCGTCGGGCTGCTTCGGGTCGCGTTGCAGCACCTGGCGATAGGCGGCCTCCGCCTTCTGTCCCTCGCCCATGACGACATAGGCGCGCGCCAGTCGCTGCCAGCCCGGCAGATCGTCGGGATTGGCGTCGAGCCGGGCAGCCAAGCCCTCGACCATGCCGCGGATCGCCTGGCCCTGCTCGCCCGGCGGCAGCTTGGCGATCTGGGCGGCCATGGGACCGGCAGGCGTGCCCGACGATGGCGGAGACGACGCCGGCTGATCGTCATCCGTTCCGCCGGCCAGGCGACGCTCGGCCTCCTGGCGCAGCTCGACCACGGTCTGGCGCCAGGGCGCCGTCGACGGTGCATCGGCTTCGAGCGTCTTCCATCCCGCGATGGCCTGGGGCAGGTCGCCGTGCTGGGCGGCGCCCAGCGCCAGGTAATAGCGCGCCTTGATACGATTGTGATCGGCGGCGACGGCGCGGGCGAACAGGTCCTTCGCGGGCTGGGTCACCTCGCCACCGGCGGATCCCACCAGCAGCTCGCCATAGGCTTCGGCAACGTCCGGCCGGCCATTCGACAGGCTCATCGCCTTTTCATACGCCGCCGTGCCATCGGCCCAGGCGCCGAGGCTGGCGTCGGTCCGGCCCAGCAGCAGCCAGCCGTCGAGGCTGGTCGGATCGGCCGCGAGCCGGGCTTCCAGCGCCGTCTTGACCTTGGCCGGATCGAGCGAGCCGTCCTGGGCCAGCAGCGGCCTTTCGGTGACCCGCGCGCTCAAGGGCTGGTCCGGTAGGTCCGGTTCGCCCAGGTCGAGATAGAGCCCGACTGCCGCGACCGGCAGGGCGAGCATGACCAGGATCGCTGCAAACCGGGCCGGCCGCGGCGCCGTGGGCGCAGCGTCGCCCTTCGCCGCCGCCGACAGCAGGCGGCGCTCGATCTCGAGCCGGGCTGCCGCGGCTTCGCCCGGCGACAGGGTGCCGCGCTGCTCGTCGCGGCCGAGCTCGTCCAGCTGGTCGCGATAGACCGCGACGTCGTAGTCGGCGCGACCCGCCGCCGCGCCGCCGACGCGCAGCAGCGGGCGCAGCAGGGCCGCCAGCACGGCGGCGGTCATCAGGGCCAGCACGACCCACAGCAGGATCATTCCTCGGTGCCCGCCATCAACAGGTCGACCCGGGCGCGTTCCTCGGCCGAAAGCGGGACCGGCACCGCCGGCACGGGGCGGCGCCGCAGGATCAGCACGCCGGCGCCGACCAGCAGGACCGCGCCGGGGCCGAACCACAGCACCCAGGTTGCCGGATCGACCGGCGGCTTCAGCAGCACGTAGTCGCCGTAGCGCGCCTGGAGATAGGCCAGCACCTGGGGGTCGCTGTCGCCGGCGGTCAGGCGTTCGCGCACCAGCACGCGCAGGTCATGGGCGAGGTCGGCGTTGGAATCGTCGATCGACTGGTTCTGGCAGACCAGGCAGCGCAGCGACTTGCCGAGCGTGCGGGCGCGCGCCTCCAGCACCGGATCGGCCAGGCGTTCGTCGGGATTGACCGCAAAGGCCGGCGCGGCGAAGGCCAGAAGCAGTCCCAGGGTTGCGGCAAGGCGGGCGGTCATGGCTGAGCCAGCGCTTCCAGCCGCGGCAGGATCTCGGTCTTCAGCACTGCGTCGGTCAGCGCGCCGGCATAGCGGTAACGGATGCGCCCGTCGCGATCGAGGATATAGGTCTCCGGCACGCCATAGACGCCGAAGTCGATCGCGGTGCGGCCGTCGAAGTCGAGCCCGATCCTCTGGTACGGATCGCCCAGATCGGTGAGGAAGCGCCGGGCGTCCTGGGGCTTGTCCTTGTAGGCGATGCCATAGACCGGCACCCCCGCGGCGGCGAGCCCGGTCAAGGTCGCGTGTTCGGCACGGCACGGCGCGCACCACGAAGCGAAGAAATTCACCAGCACCGGTTTGCCGCCCAGATCGGCGCGTGCCAGGCCCGGCCGGTCCTCCAGGATCGGCGACAGGCTGAACGCCGGCGCCGGCTTGTCGATCATCGCCGATTTGAGCGCCGAGGGGTCATGGCCGAGGCCGAACGCGAAGACCGCGACCAGACCGATGAAGGCCGCGACCGGCAGCAGGAACAGCAGGCGTCGGCCGAGGCCGCTGCGGGGCTCAGGCGGCAAGTCCGGCCTCCGCCCGTTTGGCCTTGCGGACCGGCGCGCCGATGCGCAGCCGGCGGTCGCTCAGCGACAGCACGCCGCCCAGCACCATGATGATCGCGCCGAACCAGACCCAGGGCACCAGCGGATTGTAATAGAGCCGGAAGATCCAGCCGCCGTCGGGCTGCGGTTCGCCCAGCACGACGTATTTGTCGCTGAACCCGTCGGTGTGGATCGCGACGTCGGCCGTGGTCATGCGCTGCAGCGGGTAGGTCAGTCGTGAGGGATGCATGGTCGCGAAGGTCCGTCCGTCCCGGCTGACCGTCACGGTCGCCTGCTCGGCCGAATAGTTCGGGCCAGGCAGCGGCTCGACCTTGTCGAAGCGATAGCTGTCGCCGGCCAGGGTGACGCTGTCGCCCGGCTTCAGGGTCTGGATCGCCTCCTGCTGCCAGCCGCTGGCGACGGTGATGCCGGCGATGGTCACGGCCATGCCGGCGTGTGCGATGCTCATGCCCCAGGCGGCGCGGGTGGTATGCGCCAGCCGATTGCGCACGACCTGCCAGGGCGCCTGGAACAGCCGGATCCGCTCGGCAAGCTCGCGCAAAGTGCCGAACAGCAGCCACGCGGCGAGGCCGATCCCCAGCGGTGCCAGCGCCTTGTGGCCCTTGGTCACGATGATCATGACCAGGGCCACCGCCAGAGCGCCGCCGAAGGCGAGCCGTAGCCGCATCAGCACGCCCGTGAGGTCGGCGCGCTTCCAGGTCATCATCGGGCCGGCCGCCATGACCAGCACCAGCGGCACCATCAGCGGCACGAAAGTGGCATTGTAGTAGGGCGACCCGACCGAGACCTTGTCGCCGCCGATCACGTCGAGGAACAACGGGTAGAGCGTGCCCAGGAACACGGTGAGCGCCGCCGTCGCCAGCAGCAGATTGTTCAGCACCAGCGCCGATTCCCGACTGATCGGGGCAAAGGTCCCGGTCGAGCGCAAGGCCGGCGCGCGCAGGGCGAACAACAGGAGCGAGCCGCCGATCGCCATGACCAGCAGCACCAGGATGAAGGCGCCGCGCGCCGGGTCGACCGCGAAGGCATGGACCGACGACAGCACGCCCGATCGGACCAGGAAGGTGCCGAGCAGGGACAGCGAGAAGGTGACGAGCGCCAGGAAGATGGTCCAGCCCTTGAGCGTGTCGCGCTTCTCGACCACGATCGAGGAATGCAGCAGCGCCGTGCCGGACAGCCAGGGCATGAACGACGCATTCTCGACCGGGTCCCAGGCCCACCAGCCGCCCCAGCCCAGCTCGTAGTAGGCCCACCAGCTGCCGAGGCAGATGCCGAGGGTGAGCGCGCACCAGGCGACCAGGGTCCAGGGACGGACCCAGCGCGCCCAGGCCGGATCGACCCGGCCCTCGATCAGGGCTGCGACGGCGAAGGAGAACGCCATCGAGAATCCGACGTAGCCCAGGTAGAGGAACGGCGGATGGAAGGCCAGGCCCGGGTCCTGCAGGATCGGGTTCAGCCCCTCGCCGTCCGGCGGCACCGGCAGCATGCGCAGGAAAGGGTTCGAGGTGAACAGGATGAAGGCGAGGAAGCCCACGCCGATCATGCCGTGGATCGACAGTACGCGCGCCTTCAGGGCCGGCGGCAGGTTGCGGCCGAAGGCGCCGACGGCGGCGCCGTAGAGCGTCAGGATCAGGGCCCACAACAGCATGGAGCCCTCGTGATTGCCCCAGACGCCGGTGATCTTGTACAGCAGCGGCTTCAGCGAATGGCTGTTCTCGACCACGTTCTTCAGCGAGAAGTCCGAGGTTACGTAGCCGTGAGTGAGCGCGCCGAACGCGATCGCGACCGCACCGAACTGCAGCAGCGATGCCATCGGAGCCACATCCATCAGCGGCCGGCTGTTCCGGGTGGCGCCGATCATCGGCAGGATCGACTGCACGATGGCGATCAGCAACGCCAGGATCAGGGCGAAATGGCCGGCTTCGGCGATCATGGCTTGATACTCGCGGATTCCGCCGGCTTGTCGGCGGCGCCGGGGGCGGCCGCCTGCCCGTCGGGACGCCATTCGCCGGATTTCTTCAGCGCGGCGGCGACTTCGGGCGGCATGTATTTCTCGTCGTGCTTGGCCAGCAAGGTGGCCGCAGCGAAGCTGCCGTCGGCGCCAAGCTTGCCTTCGGCGACGACGCCCTGGCCCTCGCGGAACAGGGCGGGCGCCACGCCGACATAGCTCACGGCCATGTCGGTCTTGCCGTCGGTCACCTTGAAATTGAAGCGTTTGCCGCCGTCCGACGTGGTCAGGCTGCCGGTCTCGACCAGGCCGCCGATGCGCAGGCGCTTCGCCGTGCCCGGATGCTTCTGGGCGATGTCGGTCGGGCTGTAGAAGAACACCAGATTGTCGTCGAACGCGTTCAGCACCAGCGCGGTCGCGATGCCGAGGCAGCCCATGCCGGCGAGGACGAAGATCAGGCGACGGCGCTTACGGGTCATGAATCCTCTCCGCGGCGCGCACCGGGGATCCGGGCCAGTCGCCGCTGCGCCATCCGATACCGGCGCACCGATCCGATCGCCAGCAGGCCGAGTGCCGCAGCCGCGACACCATAGGCCGGCCAGACGAAGACGGCATAGCCGCCCATGGCGAGCCAGGTCGAAAGGCCCATCAGCCGAACATCCTCCCGTCGGTGGCCTCGAGTGCCCGGATCTTACGCTCGATCAGGGCCGCGCGCATGCGGACGATGAGCAGGGTTGCAAACAGCAGGGTGAAGGCCAGGCCCATGACCAGCAGCGGCGCCAGGATCGAGGGGTCGATGGTCGGGCCGCCCAGGCGCAGCACGCTCGCCGGCTGGTGCAGCGTGTTCCACCAATCGACCGAGAACTTGATGATCGGCACGTTCACGAACCCGACCAGGGCCAGGATCGCCGCCGCGCGCCGGCCGCGCGTCGGATCGTCGAACGCGTTCAGCAGCGCCATGTAGCCGAGATAGAGGAAGAACAGCACCAGGACCGAGGTCATGCGCGCGTCCCAGGCCCACCAGGTGCCCCACATCGGCTGGCCCCAGAGCGCGCCCGAGACCAGGCAGAGCCCGGTGAAGACGGCGCCCAGCGGTGCCGTCTCCTCGGCCGCGATCTCGGCCAGCGGGTGGCGCCAGACGAGTGCCGCGGCACTGGCGGCGGCCAGGCTGGTATAGGCGCACATCGCCATCCAGGCGGCCGGCACATGGACGAACATGATGCGCACGCTCTCGCCCTGCTGATAGTCGGGGGGGGCCACGACGAGCGCCAGCACCAGCCCGATCGCCAATAGGGCGACGGTCACCACGGCGAGCCAGGGCAATACGACCTGGCTCAGGCGCATGAAGCGGGCGGGATTGGCGAAACGATGCATCAGGAACCTTCTACCGCACTATATCGGCGTCCGACCATCCGGCGCTATTCGAGCGCTTGTCGCAGGGCTGCCGCGGCAGCCCAGGGGCACAGCGGCAAGGCAAGCGCCAGCAGCGCGCCCAATACCATGATCTGGGTCGATCCGTCGCCCATCGTGGCTGGGTCGGCTGCGGCGACGCCGAAGATCAGCACCGGGATTTCGAGCGGCAGGACCAGCAGCGAGACCAGCACGCCGGCCCGGCGCGCGCCCAGGGTCAGGGCGGCGCCGACGGCACCCAGCAGGCTGAGGGTCGGCGTACCCAACCCCAGTGCCAGAACCAGGCGCGGCAACCCGGCCGGATCGAACTGCAGCATGGAGGCGACGAGCGGCGCCGCGACCAGCAGCGGCAACCCGCTGACCAGCCAATGGGCCAGCGCCTTGGCCAGCACCGCCAGTTCGAGCGGCAGCGGCGACAGCGCGACCAGGTCGAGCGAGCCATCCTCCCAATCGCCCTGGAACAGCCGGTCGAGCGCCAGGAGCGAGGCCAACAGCGCCATGACCCAGACGATGCCGACGGCATCGCGCGCCAGTGCCTCGGGCTCCGGCCCGAGTCCGAACGGAAACAGCAGGGCGGCCAGCACGAAGAAGATCACCGCCAGCGCGCCGTCGCCGCCCTGCCGGAATGCCAGGCGCAGGTCGCGCCACAGCAGCGCCTTGAAGCTCACCATTCCGCCAGTGCCAGGGGTCGGGCCGGCGGAAAATCCGCAAGCGACAGGGATTGCGCGCCGGCGAGCGCCAGCGGCTGGTGGGTCGACAGTACGACGATGCCTCCGCCCGCACGATGTTGTCGGATCAGGTCGGCGATCAGGCCCAGTGCCTCGTCGTCGAGCCCGACCGTGGGTTCGTCCAGCAGCCAGAGCGGTGCGTCCCAGGCGAGCAGGCGGGCGAGCGCTAGGCGCCGACGCTGGCCCGACGACAGGAACCGGCACGGCAGCTCCGCCTGGGCTCCCAGGCCCAGCGCGGCCAGCGGCCTGTTGCCATCCTGCGAGGGGCGGCCCGCCAGGTCGCCCCAGAAACGCAACGTCTCGGCCACGGACAGCGCCAGCTTCAGCGCCTCCTGATGGCCGACGAAATGCAACTCGGCGCGATAGGAGTCCAGATCGTCGCCCAGGGGCTTACCGTCCCGGCGGATCGTGCCGGCGGTCGGGCGGCCGAAGCCGGCCAGCAGCCGCAGCAGGCTCGACTTGCCGCTGCCGTTCGGCCCGGTCAGCACCAGCGCGTCGCCGGGGGCGAGCGCGAAGCCGAGCCCGCTGAACAACGGCCGCTCGCCCCGCGCCGCGCCCAGCCCCTCGGCCGTCAGCTGCATGCGCCCTGTCCGATCAGCCTGTCGATGTCCATGAGTCCGCCCGCGGGGAAAGGGGCGAAACTCATAGCATCGGCAAGGGCTTTTGTCGCCGGTCGGTGCCGGGAACCGCTCGTTATCCGCGGAACTGGAATTCCAGGGTCGCCGCCGTGGTGGCGACGAGCGCGCCCAGGGCGGCCCGCAGCTTCGTCGCGTCCTTGAAGGTGGCGGCCGTGCCCAGGACATGCGGCGAGCTCGCATAGGCGAGCAGCGCGTTGCGCGTCGTCTGGCCGGCGCCGGGCACCATCGCGCTCACCACCCGGTTGACCGCCTGGGCGGCCGTCGTCAGGTTGATCGGACCACCCGGCATGTCGCGCTGCAGCGTGTCGAAGATGCCGGCCAGGGTGCCCGGCAGGATTTCCGCACCGACGGCCATGATGGTCTCGGCGGTCCGCCACCGCTCCAGCAGCGATCCGTTGCTCATCCAGGGTCCGGCAATATCCGGCCGACCGTTCGGCGGCACCCAGGCGAAGCGTGGATCGCCCATCTGGCTCACCAGGGAATTGAGGGTGGCGTTCGGATTGATCGGCAGGTTGGCGGCGCGCAGCAGCGAGACCACGAATTCGAACGGCGTCTTGACCTTGCCGCCGGTCGACGCCGCGAATTCGGGCGACAGGATCAGGGTCTGCAGCACGAGCGCGATCTGGTTCGGCGCCTGCAAGTTGGCGAGGAAGGTCTTGGCCATGGCTGCGACCACGGCGCTGGTCGCCGGCGGCGTATCGCCGATGAAGCGCCGATAGAGCTTGGTCGCGATCGTGTTGGCCGTGCCGGGGTGGCTGGCCAGGATGTCGAGCATCGTCTCGCCCTCGGCCTGGCCGCCCGATGCGATGGTATGGCCCAGATAGCGCTTGCTGCCGGCCGCGTGCGCCGACGCCTTGAACAGGAAGGCGCCGGTGTCGTTGTCGATCGTCCAGCCCGACAGGATCAGGGCGCCCTGCACCACGTCGGCATCCGAATAGCCGGTGCCGACCGCGTTGGCCGGCGTGGTCAGGCCCAGGTAGCGCTGTACGCCCAGCGTATGCAGCTCCATGACCTCGCGGGCGTAATTCTCGTTCGGTGCCTTGCCGGTCGATTGGTCCTGGTTCAGATAGAACATCATCGCGGCCGTTTTCGCGACCGAGCCCAACAGGCTGCGGAAGTTGCCGAGTGCGTTGGCACGCAGCGCCGCGTCGAACGCCGGATAGGTCGATCCGGTCTGCTGGTGCGAATCGACCTGCACGTTGAAATGGCAATGCCAGAACTCGACCATCTGTTCGGCAAGCTGGTTGGGCGACTGCGCCGCCCGGACGTAGGACGCGGCCTGCATCTCCGCCCCCGGCCGCATGGCCTGGGCGGAATCCATGCCGGCGGTCTTGAAATTTGCCCAGAGCGCCGCTTCGCCGGCGTGCAGCCAGGTGAGCGGCAGCAGGGCCGCCGCGACGGGATCGCCGGTCGTCGGGTTCCTGCCGGTGAATTTCAGCAGGACCGCGCTGAGGGATTGCGCCACGCCGGCCGTATCGGTCGCGGCGGCCGTGAGCTGGCTGCCGAGCCAGGCATTGAGCGTGACGCCGGTGGGCGCCGCCGGGTCGTTGTACCTGGCACCGAAGGTCAGGCGATCGTACGCGAGGGTCGCCGAGGGCATGGTCATGGCGGGATCCTCTAATGGAACAGGTTCAGCGGATGCTGGGCCTGCAGCCCGGGAAACAGGTTGGCCGGGGCGTCGTGCCGGCGCGCGGCGATGGCCTCCAGGATCACCTGCCGGGCGTCGGTCGTGATAGCGAGGTCGCCCAGGTCGGTCTGGGCGGCCGCCAGGCCGGGCCAGGTGCCGTACATTCTGCCGCCGATGACGGCATTGCTCAGCACCAGCATGACGTTGCCGTGGCCATGGTCGGTACCGCCGCTGGCGTTGGAGGCGATGCGGCGCCCGAACTCGCTCATGACGATCATGGTCACGTTGGCGCTCGTGCCGGCATTCACGTCGCCCCAGAAGGCGCCGAGCGCCTTGGACAGGGTCGCGACCGCCGGGGCGAACCGGCTGTCCTGGTTCACGTGGGTGTCCCAATTGTCATATTCGAACACGCCCAGCTGCAGGCCCGCGCCCTGCTTCATCAGTTCGGCCGCGATCGACAGGCCGGTCGAGAGCGTGTCGGTGCCATAGGCGGCGGGTTTGACGAAGCCGGCGTTGATCGCGGCGAAGCGCTGCACCGCATTGACGCCGGCCATCGCCTGGGTCGCCAGCGCGGCGGCGAGCCCGCCCCCGCCGGTCGCAGCACCATATTCCTGCTGGAGGAAGGCCAGCTTTTCGGGACTGCTGACCGAGAAGCTGCTGCTGTTGGCGATGCAGAGCGCCGAGAGGTCGTCGCTGATCGACAGCGGCAGGGTCGCCTCGCCGCACGCCATCGCCGCGAAAGTGCCCTGGACCGAGCTGGCGCCGGCATAGCGGCCGACCCAGCCGCCGAATTGGCTGGTCGCGCTGAGGTCGGTAACCCCGCATTCGGCCAATTGCTGCATCTCGAAATGCGAGCGCGAGGCCGCCGGCGTCCCGGACGCGGGAACGAGGGCCAGATGGCCGGCCTGATAGAGCGCCTGCAACTCGGGTGCGGACGGATGCAGCCGCCAGTCCTGCCGGGTCAATCCGTTCGCGAGTGAGAAGCCCGTCGCCGGGATGAGGGTCTTCGGGCGTGCCGCATTCAGGTTGGCATCGTCGACCGGCGCCACCAGATTGAGCCCGTCCATTCCACCGCGCAGGATGACGAACAGCAGGGCATCCTTGGTACCGGTCGTGGCGCCCAGCGCGATCCGGGCGCCGGACGGCAGGCCGGCCAGCAAGGTCCCCAGGGCGGCGCCCCGCAGGAAGTCGCGACGGACCAGGCCCATGGGAAGGTACTCCTGCCAACAACAAGCCAATGAAATGACCGCCACGATGTTTCTACCGGCTGTCACCGGTAGTCAATGGCAAGTATTACGGCAATATCTCAAAATTTATCACGCCTTTTAAGGAAAATTATTTACGTCTACTTAATACGGGAAGTATCGGCTCAGTCGATCGGGAGATGATTTCAGCCCGTGATGTCCAGCGCCGCCAGCATCGGGCCGGGCTGGTCGGGCTGGACGAACAGGATGGCGCCCTCGGCCTCGAGGTCGGGGATGGCATATTGGCTCGCGGTTCCCGTCCAGTCGCCGAGCCGGACCAGGGAGCGGACGACCTGGTATTCGGTCAGGGTCCGGCCCCCATTCTCGCCGCGCCCGACCGGCGTCACGCGGCTACGATCGTAGCCGGCGAGCCACACCGTACCGCGCGCGGCCGCGCCGGCGCCCAACCGGGCGATACGACCGCCCGCCTCGTCCCGGACGATCTCGATCGACGGGCCGGAGGCGGCGCGGCGGCGGGCGGCGGCGATCAGCGCGTCGACATCGTCCCGATCGGACCCGACCGCGTCGGCGGCGCCGTCGACCACGAGCTGCGGCGTATAGATCGACCGCTTGCCCAGGCGCTGGGCATAGTCGTGCTGTCGCGTCGTGGCGTCATGGCTGGAGAACGGGTCCTTCCAACCGAGGCCGTTCCAATAGTCGACGTGAAACGCCAGCGCCAGAATGCCCGGGCGGCGCGCCAGCTCGCCCAGCAGGGCGTCGGCCGGCGGGCAGGAATTGCAGCCCTGCGAGGTGAAGAGTTCGATCAGCACGGGCCGATCGGCGCCAAGGGCCTGATCGACACGGGCGGCACCGGCGAGCGCGAAGCCGGCGGCGGAGAGGGCAAGGCGGCGGAACAGGGTCATGATGGCCGGATTAGGCGCCCGAACCGGCATCCCGGCCAGTCAACTCGCCTCACGTTCCGGTGAGCGTCAGTGCGACATCAGCACCGGCAAGGTCATGTGATCCAGGATCGCCTTGGTGACGCCGCCCATGATCAATTCGCGCAGCCGGCTGTGGCCATAGGCGCCCATGACCAGCAGGTCGGACGAGAGGTCGGCCGCGAGCGACAGCAGCAGGTCGGGCACCGTAATGGTGCCGCCGCCGTCGTTACGCGCCTCGGCGACGATGCCGTGGCGGGTCAGGTGGGCGGCGAGAGCGTTCGCGCCTTGCGCCGCGGAGCCGCCGCCTTGCAGCCGGTCGCCGATGGTCACGATCGTGACCCGCTCCGCCCGCCTCAGCAGCGGCATCGCGTCATTGACCGCGCGCGCCGCCTCCCGGCCGCCGTCCCAGGCGACGAGCACGCGCCGGCCCAGGGTCGGGAACCGGCCGGCATAGGGCACGATCAGGCAGGGACGCCCGGACGACAGCGGCACGTGCTCGGCCAAGCCCGGCGCGGCGCCGAACGGGGCTGCGTCCGGTTCGGTCTGCCCCAGCACGATCAGGTCGGCATAGCGGCCATGGAGCGCCACGGTGCGGTCGGCGAGGCCGCTCGCCTCGCGCCATTCGCTGGTGATCGCCCGGCCGGCGACCTGCCGCTCGAAGAGGTCGCGGGCCTTGGCCCGATCGGTCTCCGCACGCTCGGTCGCGTAGCGGATCACCATTTCCGTGGCATAGCCCTCGATCCAGGGCATTTCCTCGGCCGCGGACGCGACATGCAGGCCGACCAGATGGGCCTCGTTCACCTCGGCCAGCACGGCCGCCGCTTCGATGCGCCGCTCAGCCGCCTTGCCGCCGTCGACGATGACCAGGATGTCCTTGAGCATGGTTCGGTCCTCCAGGGGAGACGTCACGATACCAACGCTTCGTATATGGGAACGGTACGCCACAAGGGCAGGGCGGCCAAAAGAAAACGGCCGGGGCGTCGCCACCCCGGCCGATCTCATCACTTCATGAAGACTGCCGCCCGGGTCAGGCAGCGTCCTTCATCATGTTGCGCAGCACGTAATGCAGGATGCCGCCGTGGCGGTAATACTCGACCTCGTCCAGCGTATCGATCCGGCACTTCAGCGTCACTGCGGTCTGGGTGCCGTCGAGCCGGGTGATCGTGCAGGCGACGTCCATGCCCGGCTTGATGCCATGCTCGACGCCGGTGATGTCGACCGTCTCGGTGCCTTCCAGCTTCAGGGTCTGGCGGGTCATGCCATCCTTGAAGACCAGCGGCAGGATGCCCATGCCGACCAGGTTCGAGCGGTGGATGCGCTCGAAGCTCTCGGCGATGACCGCCTTGACGCCCAGCAGGCGCGTGCCCTTGGCCGCCCAGTCGCGCGACGAGCCGGTGCCGTATTCCTTGCCGGCGAATATCACGAGCGGCGTGCCCGCCTTCTGGTATTCCATCGCGGCGTCGTAGATCGCCTCGACCTTGCCATTGCGCTTGGTGACGCCGCCCTCGACACCAGGCACCATCTCGTTCTTGATGCGGGTGTTGGCGAAGGTGCCGCGCATCATGACTTCATGATTGCCGCGGCGCGAGCCGTAGCTGTTGAAGTCGGCCGGACGCACCTGGTAGCTCAGCAGGTACTGGCCCGCCGGGCCGTCCTTCTTGATCGAACCGGCCGGCGAGATATGGTCGGTCGTGATCGAGTCGCCGAGCAGCGCCAGCAGCTTGGCGCCCCGGATGTCAGAGACCGGACCCGGCTCCTTCGGCATGTTCTCGAAGAACGGCGGATGGGCGATGTAGGTCGAGCCCTCGACCCATTTGTAGGTCTTTCCCTCGGTCGTCTGGATCTTCTGCCAGGCTTCCGGACCCTTGAACACGTCGGCATAACGGCTCTTGAACATCGCGGCCGTCAGGTTCTGGTGAACCGTGTCCGAGATCTCCTCGTTCGACGGCCAGATGTCCTTGAGATAGACCGGCTGGCCGTCCGACCCGTTGCCGAGCGGCTGGGTCGTGAGGTCGATGTTCATCGAGCCGGCCAGCGCATAGGCCACGACCAAGGGCGGCGAGGCCAGGTAGTTGGCGCGGATATGCGGGCTGATGCGGCCCTCGAAATTGCGGTTGCCCGACAGCACGGCCGCCACGGTCAGGTCGCCGTCCTCGATCGCCTTGGTGATCGGGTCGCTGAGCGGGCCCGAATTGCCGATGCAGGTCGTGCAGCCGTAGCCCACCAGGTTGAAGCCCAGCGTATCCAGGTCCTTGTCCAGGCCCGACTGGGACAGGTACTCGGTCACGACCTGGCTGCCCGGGGCGAGCGAGGTCTTGACCCAGGGCTTGACGGTCAGGCCCTTGCGGACCGCGTTGCGCGCGACCAGGCCTGCCGCCAGCATGACCGACGGGTTCGACGTGTTGGTGCAGCTGGTGATCGCCGCCAGCACGACATTGCCATGGGCCAGTTCATAGTTGGTGCCGTCGACCTTGATCGACCGCGCGAGCACGCCCGGGTCCTCGGAATTGGCCAGCTTCGGCAATTCGGTCTTGAACGAACCGGCCGCGGCCGACAGCAGCACCTTGTCCTGCGGGCGGCGCGGGCCGGCCAGCGACGGCTCCACCGTCGAGAGGTCGAGTTCCAGCGTGTCGGTGAATACCGGATCCGGGGTGTTCTCGTCGCGCCAGAAGCCCTGGGCTTTGGCATAGGCCTCGACCAGGGCGACCCGGTCCGGCTCGCGGCCGGAGAAGCCCAGGTAGCGCAGCGTCTCGCGATCGATCGGGAAGAAGCCGCAGGTGGCGCCATATTCCGGCGCCATGTTGCCGATGGTGGCGCGATCGGCGATCGACAGCGCGGCCAGACCCGGCCCGAAGAATTCGACGAACCGGCCGACCACGCCCTTCTTGCGCAGCATCTGGGTGACGGTCAGCACGAGGTCGGTCGCGGTGGCGCCTTCCTTCAGCGCACCGATCAGCTTGAAGCCCACGACCTCGGGCAGCACCATCGAGATCGGCTGGCCCAGCATGGCGGCCTCGGCCTCGATGCCGCCGACGCCCCAGCCCAGCACCGCCATGCCGTTCACCATGGTGGTGTGGCTGTCGGTGCCGACCAGCGTGTCGGGGTAGGCCACCAGCGTGCCGTCGTCTTCCTGGCCGACCCACACGGTCTGCGCCAGGTATTCCAGGTTCACCTGGTGGCAGATGCCGGTGCCGGGCGGCACGACGCGGAAATTATCGAACGCGTCCTGGCCCCAGCGCAGGAAGGAATAGCGCTCGCCGTTGCGCTCGAACTCCATGTCGACGTTCTCGCCGAACGCCTGCGCCGTGCCGAAATGATCGACCATGACCGAATGGTCGATGACCAGGTCGACCGGCGACAGCGGATTGATCCGCTCCGGGTCGCCGCCCAGCTCGACCATGGCCGCGCGCATCGCGGCCAGATCGCAGACCGCGGGCACGCCGGTGAAGTCCTGCATCAGCACGCGGGCCGGGCGGAACGCGATCTCGCGCATCGAGGTCCGCTCGTTCAGCCAGGCGCCGACTGCCTTGATGTCGTCGACGGTCACGGTGCGGCCGTTTTCCAGCCGGACGAGATTCTCGAGCAGCACGCGCAGCGAGAAGGGCAGGCGGGAGATATCGCCCAGGCCGGCAGCCTCGGCCGCGGCCGGCAGGCTGTAATAATCATAGGTCTTGCCGCCGGCTGTAAGCTGGCGACGGGTCTTCAGCGTATCATGGCCGGAATATTTCACGGCGAACTCCTCTGGCTCGGCAAAGACATGGGGGTTGGCTGACGGCGCGGGCCGGAAGACGGCCGAAGGCGCCCGCATCCCTCACGGGTTCGGAAGCTGGCGTGCTGTTCCGTTGATATCGCAGAAGCGAGCGGAACAACAGTGCTTTGGCGGTGACGGATCCCGGAACGCAAAACCTTCTCGTTTCGGCAGGGCCTGCGTCATCCGATCCCGGTTATGCTATCGCTCGCCCCAGTCCAATGCCCGCCCGACGGAGACGCCATGCTCGCACTTCAGACCCGCGACCTCGCCCTGCACGAAACGGTCGACGATCTTGTGGCGGCGACCCTGCCACCCGACGTCATCTGGATCGACATGTGCTCGCCCACGCCCGACGAGATCGCCTTCGTCGAGCGGGTGACCAAGCTCACGGTGCCGAGCCGGGCCGACGTCAGCGAGATCGAGACCTCGAGCCGGCTCAACATCGAGAATGGCGTGCTCTATCTCAGCACGCCGATCTCGTTCCGTGCCGACGGCAGCCGGCCATCCGCGACGCCGGTCGGCTTCGTGCTCGCCCCGCACCTGCTGATCACCGTCCGGTTCGAAGACCTGCCCGCCTTCTCGACCTTCAAGCAGCGCTGCTTTGCCGGCCATGACGTGCACCCGAGCAGCGGCGGCCTGTTCATCGGCCTGCTGGAGACGGTGGTCGACCGGATGGCCGACGTGCTGGAGCATGTCGGTGCCGAGCTGGACGCGGTGTCGCACCGGGTGTTCCGGCCGGCGAAGGGTGAAACTGAGGGCGATGCCGACCTGCGCGCGACGCTGCAGTCGCTGGGCCAGGGTGGCGAGCTCCTGTCCAAGATCCGCGACAGCCTGTTGGGCATCGGCCGGATCGTGCCGTTCGTCACCGGCCTCTCCACCGACTGGATGCCGGCCGACGTCGGCACGCACCTGAAGACGCTGCGCGACGACGTCGCGTCGCTCAGCGACTATGATTCCTACCTGAACACCAAGGTGCAGTTCCTGCTCGACGCCACGCTCGGCCTCATCAACATCGAGCAGAACAACATCATGAAGGTGCTGACGGTCGTCTCCGTCGTCGGCATGCCGCCGGTGCTGATCGCCGGCATCTACGGCATGAACTTCAAGGTGATCCCGGAACTGGACTGGGCGTTCGGCTATCCCTATGCGATCGGGCTGATGGTGGTGAGCGCCATCATCCCGCTGATCTGGCTGAAGCGCCGCCGTTGGTTCTGATGGCGCTCGCATAATTCCCGCACAATTCCCTGCCATGCTCGCTTCCGAGAGTCCGCCCAGCCGATCCGATCGGTTCGAGAGCGGGTCCATGAGGGGAGTGCGGCATGTCTTCGAGCGTAGATTACCGGAGTGCGCGTCGCCTTGACCGGGTGATGGGCATCACGCATGCTTCCTCCCAATAAAATCCAGGGCCAGAGCCAGAGCGATCTTCGCGACATGGGGGGAGGCGGCACTCCGGTGACACCAGATCCGGTTCTGGTCGCGCGCGACGTCTCGATCCGCTTCGGCGGGGTCAAGGCCTTGACCGACGTCAGCTTCGACGTGCGCCCGGGCGAGCTGTTCTCGATCATCGGTCCCAACGGCGCCGGCAAGACCTCGCTGCTGAACTGCATCTCCGGCCGCTATCTGCCGACCTCGGGCTCGATCCATCTGGACGGCCGCGACATCACCCGCCTGAAGCCGAACAAGCGGGCGGCGATCGGCATCGGGCGAACGTTCCAGAACTTGGCGCTGTTCGGCCATATGTCGGTGCTCGACAACATCATGGTCGGCCGCCACCACCTGCTGAAGAACAACTTCCTGAACGGTGCCTTCTACTGGTTCGGCGGCGCCCAGAAGGAAGAACTCGCCCATCGGCGCGAGGTCGAAGAGATCATCGACTTCCTGGAGATCGAGGCGGTGCGGCACGCGACCGCCGGCACCCTGTCCTATGGCTTGCGCAAACGGGTCGAGCTCGCCCGCGCGGTGGCGTTGAAGCCCAAGCTGCTGCTGCTCGACGAGCCGATGGCCGGCATGAACCTTGAGGAAAAAGAGGACATGGCCCGCTATATCCTCGACCTCAACGAGGAATGGGGCATGACCATCGTCATGATCGAACATGACATGGGCGTGGTCATGGACATCTCGCACCGGGTCATGGTGCTGGATTTCGGCCGCAAGATCGCCGACGGCCTGCCGGCCGAGATCATGGAGAATGCCTACGTCAAGAAGGCCTACCTGGGCGAAGAGCTGCCGGGCCTCGAAGAGGAGGAGGCCGCGGCATGAAGCCATCGGTCCTGCCGCCGCTGCCCGATCTCGACCGCTGCGATACCTTGCCCAAGTTGCTGGCGCACAATGCCGAACGGTTCGGCCGCACTGTGGCGCTGCGTGAAAAGCGGCTGGGCCTCTGGACCGAATTCACCTGGGAACAGTACCAGGACGGCGTCGTAAAGCGCGCTTACGGTCTGTCAATTCTGGGCGTCGTCCGCGGCGACGTGGTCGGCCTGATCGGCGACAACCGGCCGGGCTGGCTGATGGGCGAGATCGCGGCGCATGCGCTGGGCGCCATGAGCCTCGGCATCTATCGCGACGCGCTCGACGAGGAAGTGGCCTATCTGGTCAACCATGCCGGCGTCCAGGTGATCCTGGTCGAGGACGAGGAACAGGTCGACAAGCTGCTGGCGCTGGGCGACCGCATCCCGTCGGTCCGCCACATCGTCTATGCCGACCCGCGCGGCATGCGCAAATACGACGACGACCGGCTGCTGGACGAGGCCGTGCTGCTCGAGCGCGCGGCGGCGGCCCGGGCGGGCGATCCGGAATTCTATGCCCGCTCGGTCGCTGCCGGGTCGGCGGACGACGTGGCGATCCTGTGCACGACCTCGGGCACGACCTCGCACCCGAAGCTGTCGATGATGCGCGGCGGCGGGCTGATCCGCCATTGCGCCGCCTATCTGCGGGTCGATCCCAAGGGGCCGGACGACGAATATGTCTCGGTCCTGCCGTTCCCCTGGATCATGGAGCAGATCTACGCGGTGGTGAAACCGCTCTTGTGCCGCATGCGCGTCAACTTCGTCGAAGAGCCCGAGACGATGATGCAGGACATGCGCGAGATCGGGCCGACCTTCATCCTGCTGGCGCCGCGCGTCTGGGAACAGATCGCCGCCGATGTGCGCGCCCGCATGATGGATGCCTCGCCGTTGAAGCGCTTCCTGTTCGAGCGCGGGCTGAAGCTGGGCATGGCGGCGCTCGGCCGCGGCGCACGCTCGTCGGCCGCCGAGGCGCTGCTGTTCGGCGCGCTTCGGGATCGCCTGGGATTCTCGCGCCTGCGCTCGGCCGCGACCGGCGGAGCGGCGCTGGGCCCGGACACGTTCCGCTTCTTCCTGGCCCTGGGCGTGCCCCTGCGCCAGCTCTACGGCCAGACCGAGCTGGCCGGTGCCTACACGATCCATCGCGCCGGTGCCGTCGATTTCGACAGCGTCGGCGTCGCGTTCGACGACACGATCGAGATCGAGATCCGCGAGCCGGACCAGAACGGCGTCGGCGAGATCGTGACGCGCCACCCGAACATGTTCACCGGCTATTGGAACCAGCCCGCGGAGAGTGCGGCCGCGCTGCCGGCGGGCTGGATGCCGACCGGCGACGCCGGCTATTGGAACAAATCCCACCAGCTCGTCGTGATCGACCGGATCCGCGACATCGCCACGACCGAGGGCGGCGACCGGTTCTCGCCGCAATATATCGAGAACAAGCTCAAATTCTCGGCCTTCATCGCCGAGGCGGTCGTGCTGGGCCATGGCCGGCCGTTCCTGGCCGCTATGGTCTGCATCCGCTTCGACATCCTGTCGAAATGGGCGGAGAAGCACCGCATCGGTTTCACGACCTACACCGACCTCGCGGGCAAGCCCGAGATCCGCGCCATGATCCGGCGCGAGATCGAGGCGATCAACCGCACCCTGCCCGAAGCCCAGCAGATCCGGCGGTTCCTGCTGCTCTACAAGGAACTCGATGCCGACGATGGCGAATTGACCCGCACCCGCAAGGTCCGGCGCGGGGTCATCGCCGAGAAATACGGCGATATCATCCAGGCGATCTATCGCGGCGACCATGCCATCGCGATCGACACGACGATCGCGTTCCAGGACGGCACCCGGCAGCGCATCCGCACCAGCTTGACGGTCGAGGACCTGACCGCGGCGCCGGTCGCGGCCCTGGCAGCGGAATAGGAGCGGCCCATGGATCTCCACCTGCTGTTCCAGCTCTCCATGAACGGCCTGATCGTCGGCACGCTCTACGGCGTGGTCGGCATGTGCTTCGTGCTGATCTACAAGGCCTCGCAGATCGTCAATTTCGCCCAGGGCGAATTCCTGCTGATCGGCGCCTGGGTGTGCTGGTGGCTGCTGACCAAGTATCAGCTGCCGTTCGTCTGGGGCTTCCTCGCCACGCTCGTGTTCATGATGGTGTTCGGCTTCCTCTTACAGGTCATCGTGCTCCGGCCGATGATCGGCGAGCCGGTCATCTCGGTCATCATGATGACGATCGGCCTGTCGATCTTCTTCCAGGCGCTGATGAAATGGATCTTCGGCGTGCTGCCGCAGCCCTATCCGCCGGTGTTCACCGTGAAGTCGGTCGATATCCTGGGACTGCAGGTCCAGACGGTCTACCTGATGGCCATGGCGGTCAGCCTGGTCATCATGGTGGGCTTCGCCTGGTTCTTCAAAATGTCGCGCATGGGGCTGGCGATGCGCGCGACCTCGTACGACCAGCAGGTCGCCCAGTCGCTCGGCATCTCGGTGCGCCAGGTCTTCGCCTTGAGCTGGGCGATCTCGGCCATGGTCTCGGCCGTCGCCGGCGTCGTGGTCGGCGTGGTCAACGGCGTCTCCAGCGCGCTGTCGTTCTTCGGCATCAAGGTGTTCCCGGCCGTGATCCTGGGCGGGCTCGATTCGATCGTCGGTTCCGTGCTGGGCGGGCTCATCATCGGCGTCTTGGAGAATTGGGCGCAGTTCGCCGACAGCCAGTTCCTGAAGTGGGGCAATCTCTACGAGGTGGCGCCCTTCTACGTCCTGATCGTCATCCTGATGATCAAGCCCTACGGGCTGTTCGGCAAACGCGACATCGAGCGGGTCTGACGCCATGGCAACCCAAGCGCTCCGGCCGTGCGGCGACTTCAAGTCGAGCTATGCGACCGACCAGACGATCTTTCCCACGGTATGGTCGCGCAATTTCTGCATTCTGGGCGTCCTGCTGGTCGCGGCGGCACCGTTCCTGGTCGACCGCTATGTGCTGACCCTGCTGATCCAGATCGGCTACCTGGGCATCGCGGCGCTCGGCCTCAACATCCTGGTGGGGTTCACCGGCCAGATCTCGATCGGCCATGCCGTGTTCTTCGGCTTCGGCGGCTTTGCCTCCTGCTTCCTCAACAACAAGGCGGGCATCCCGCCGATCCTGTCGATCCCGCTCGCCGGCCTCATGACCACGGCGGTGGGATTGGTGTTCGGCATTCCGGCGGCGCGGCTCAAAGGGCTGTACCTGGCGATCGCGACCCTGGCCGCGCAGTTCATCCTGCTCGATTTCTTCGGTCGGGCCGAATGGTTCACCGGCGGCTCGAACGGCACGGTCGCCGACCCGGTCAGCCTGTTCGGGTTCAAGTTCGATCACGACGAAAGCTTCCTCTACGTCGTGCTGTTCTACGTCGTCGTGCTCTATGTCGGCGCGGCGAACCTGATGCGGACGCGCGACGGCCGGGCGCTGGTGGCCGTGCGCGACTATTACCTGGCCGCGGAAATGATGGGTGTGAACCTGACGAAATACCGCACGCTCTCGTTCGGCATCTCGTCGTTCTATGCCGGCATCGGCGGCGCGCTCTATGCTCACTACCTGGGTTTCATGTCGATCGAGGGGCTCGACATCAGCTTCTCGATCCAGTTCCTGGCGATGGTCATCATCGGCGGGCTGGGTTCGATCATGGGCACCCTGATGGGCACCGCCTTCATGGTACTGCTGCCCCAGGCGGTGAATTTCTGCGCCCGTGCGCTCGACGGCAGCGCCATCGACCATGCGCTGGGCCTGCACGAAGGACTGCCGTTCCTGCGCGAAATGACGATCGGCGCCGCGATCATCCTGTTCCTGATCTTCGAACCCGACGGGCTCGCCCATCGGTGGAAGCAGATCAAGGCCTACTGGAAGCTCTACCCGTTCAGCTACTGACAAGAATAACGAAGCACCTCTAGGGAGGACTGGGACATGAACACGCTCAAACTGACGCTGTTGCTGACGAGCGCCTTGGCGCTCGCCCCCTCGCTGGCCCGCGCCGATTATCCGATCGGCCATCTGAACGATTTCTCCGGGGGCACCGCCGACGTCGGCAAGCCCTATGGCCAGGGCGTCGACGATGCGCTCGCCTATATCAACGCCCATGGCGGCATCGCCGGCACCAAGCTGGCGGTCGATGCGACCGACTATGGCTACCAGGTGCCGCGCGCGCTCTCGACCTACAAGAACTGGACCGGCGCCAACAAGGTCGTCGCCATCATGGGCTGGGGCACGGCCGATACCGAGGCGCTGGTCAAGAACGTGACCGACGACCAGATCCCCTACATTTCCGGCTCCTATGCCGGCACCTTGACCGATCCGACCGGAAAGGGCGGTCCGTCGAGCGAGCGTGCCGCCCCCTATAATTTCTTCTACGGCCCGTCCTACTCGGACGCGGCGCGGGCGCTGGTGCAATGGGCGGCCGACGATTGGAAGAAGAAGGGCGGCCAGGGCAAGCCCAAATGGGTCCATATGGGCGCCAACCATCCCTATCCGAACGCGCCGCGCAAGGCCGAGGAAGAATACGCCAAGCAGCTGGGCTTCGAGGTGCTGGATCCGGTCGTCTTCGCGCTGACGCCAGGCGACTATACCGCGCAATGCCTGACCCTGAAGCAGTCCGGCGCCAACTATGCCTATCTGGGCAATACCGGCGCCTCCAACATCGCCGTGCTGAAGTCGTGCGAGACGGCCGGGGTCAAGGTGCAGTTCGTCGGCAATGTCTGGGGCATCGACGAGAATTCGCTGAAGGCCGCGGGCTCGGCCGGCAACGGCGTGGTCTTTCCGGTCCGCACCGCGGCGCTCTGGACCGACAAGGTGCCGGCCCTGGCGCTGTTCAAGGATATCGCCAAGAACTCCGACCCGTCGGGCACGGAATATAAGCCGGTGCATTACCTCAGCGGCGTGTGCGCGGCCTTCTACCTCAAGGAAGCGATGGAATGGGCTGCCGCCAACGGCGGCGTGACCGGCCCGAACATCGCCAAGGGCTTCCAGGCCAAGGCCAATTGGGTGCCGAAGGGCACGGAAGGCGTGTGCAAGCCATCGACCTGGACCGCCGAGGATCATCGCCCGACCCTGTCGGTCGACCTCTACCAGACCCAGGTCACCGGCCCGACCGACAATGGCACGATCAGCGAGCTGATCGCCAAGGGCACCATGAAGCTCAACAAGGTCGCGACCATCGACCTGCCGCGCAAGAAGGAGTGGATCGGCTACTAGCCGGTCCATCGCCTGGAAGCCCCGATGAGTTTCGAACCCGCGCAGATGCCGACGATCGCGGCCCCGGTCGAACCGGCGCCGCTGCTCGCCGTCAACAATCTCGAGGTGGTCTATAGCGACGTCATCCTCGTGCTGCGCGGGCTCAATCTCAAGGTGCCCGAAGGCGAGATCGTGGCCCTGCTCGGCGCCAATGGTGCGGGCAAGTCCACGACCCTCAAGGCCATCTCGGGGCTGCTGAAGGCCGAGGACGGCCAGATCACCCGGGGCGACGTGCTGTTCCGGGGCGAGCGCCTGAATGGCCTCGAACCGGATCAGATCGTCCGGCGCGGCATCTTCCAGGTCATGGAGGGGCGCCGCATCGTGGCCGACATGACGGTGCACGAAAACTTGCGGCTGGGCGCCCATACCAGGCGCGACAAGGGGGCCAAGGACGACCTCGACATGGTCTACGGCTATTTCCCACGCCTCAAGGAGCGCACGGGCCTCGCCGGATATCTGTCGGGTGGCGAGCAGCAGATGCTGGCGATCGGCCGGGCGATCATGGCGCGGCCGAAACTGGTGCTGATGGACGAGCCCTCGATGGGCCTGTCGCCGCTGCTGGTCAAGGAAGTCTTCCAGATCATCCGCCGGCTGGCCAAGGAGCTTGGCCTGACCATCCTGCTGGTCGAGCAGAACGCGCGGCTGGCGCTCGAAGCGGCCAGCTACGGCTACATCATGGAGCAGGGCAAGATCGTGCTCGACGGCACGGCGGACGCTCTCAAATCCAACGAGGACGTGAAGGAATTCTACCTGGGCCAGGGCGACGCCCGGAAATCCTTCAAGGGCCTCAAATCCTTCAAGCGCCGCAAGCGCTGGCTCTAGCCGTCTGACGGCTGGCTGAAGCTTGCCTTTCCTAAGGGTCTCGACATGACCGACTATTACGACGCGCTGGAAACGCGGCCGCCGGAGGTGCGCGAGGCCGCCCTGCTCGCGGCCTTGCCGGGCCAGGTCGCCCATGCCCAGTCGCGGGCACCCGGTTTCGCCCGACTGCTCGACGGCATCGACCCGGCGACCATCACCAGCCGGGCGGCGCTAGCGGCCTTGCCGGTCACGCGTAAATCCGACCTGATCGAGGCGCAGAAGGCCGTGCGGCCGTTTGCCGGCCTGAATGCCACGGCCCCGGGCCGTCTCGCCCGGATCTTCCAGTCGCCCGGACCGATCTATGATCCGGAAGGGCGGGGGCCCGACTGGTGGCGTTTCGCCCGTGCGCTGCATGCCGCGGGTTTCCGGCCGGGGGAGATCATCCACAACGCGTTTTCCTATCACATGACCCCGGCCGGCTCGATGTTCGAGACCGGCGCCCAGGCGCTCGGCTGCGCGGTCTTTCCGGCCGGCGTCGGCCAGACCGAACAGCAGGTGCGCGCCATCGCCGACATCGGTCCGGCCGGCTATGTCGGCACGCCATCCTTCCTGACCCTGATCCTCGACAAGGCCGCCGAAATCGGTGTGCCCGTACCGTCGCTGACCAAGGGGCTGGTGTCGGGCGAGGCCTATCCGGAGGCGGCGCGCGCCCGCTTCGCCGAGGCGGGCATGGCAGTGCTGCAATGCTACGCCTCGGCCGATCTGGGTCTGATCGCCTATGAAACCCGGCCGCGCGGCGGGCTGATCATAGACGAGGGCGTGCTGGTCGAACTGCTGCGTCCCGGCACCGGCGATCCGGTCGGGCCGGACGAGGTCGGCGAAGTGGTGGTCACCAGCTTCAATGCCGATTATCCGCTGATCCGCTTCGCAACCGGCGATCTGTCGCAATTCCTCGATGGCGACAGCCCGTGCGGCCGGACCAACCGGCGCCTGAAGGGCTGGCTCGGCCGCGCCGACCAGACGACCAAGGTCAAGGGCATGTTCGTCCATCCGAGCCAGGTGGCGGAGATCGTCCGCCGCCATGCTGGGATCGCCCGGGCCCGCCTCGTCGTCGAGCACGACGGTCAGGGCGATCGGATGACCCTGCTGTGCGAGCCGGTCGATCGTGCCGGCGACATGGCCGCGATCCAGGAAACGATCCAGGCCGTCACGAAATTGCGCGGAACGGTCCGTTTCGTCGCCTTGGGTACCCTTGCCAACGATGGCAAAGTGATCGACGACCAGCGGTCGTGACCATTTCGCCTGCGGGCGCTCAATCACATTTTTGCCACATTTTTGCCGGTGCGGCGCCGCAATTGAATCGTGCACTGTGCGGGCTGCGACGCCGTTTCGACGGTGTCACGGCATCAGCGTAGCCTTGCGCGTGCCTTGCGGTCGGCGCTCGGGCGGCCAGGGGTCCGAACGGATCCGGCCGCCCGTTTTTCTTCAGGGACGCCGGAGCGCCGTCAGCGCCGCGCGATCGGCGCGGGCCAGAACGACCACCCGCGACAGCTCGCCATAGGGGCGCTGGATCAGGCCCTGCAGGGTACCCAGGCTGCGGCCCAGATGCTCGTCCAGCAGGGCAATCTCGGCCGGGCTCCAGCCGGCGAGCCATTCGGTCAGCGACTTGGGCGGCTGCGGCCGGCCGGCCTTGGGCAGGATCGGTGCCGTCGCCTGGCTGCGCGGCACGGTGCGAGTGATCGGGCCGTCACGTCGGGCGTTCCTGCCCTGGCGCGCGAGCCAGCCGGCGAGCCGGCCCGGCCCCTGCCAGTCGAGCTCCAAAGCCTCGTCGAGCCCGGCCAGCCCGTCGATCAGGAACGGGCTCGGTCGAACGGCTTCGAGATCGCCGTTCCGCTTGGTCCGGCTGCGCGGCCAGCTGAGATAGAGCCGCGACTCGGCCCGGGTCAGCGCCACGTAGAACAACCGGCGCTCTTCGGCCCGGGCGGAAGCGTCGGTCGCGCGGTAATGCGGCAGCACGCCCAGCAACAGGCCGGGCAGGAACACGGCGTCGAACTCCAGCCCTTTGGATTCATGGATGGTGCGGAACGCCACGCCGGGCTTGCTGCCCTCCTCGACCGGGATGCGGCGCCGGCGCAATGCCGCCTTGACTGCATCGAGCACGGTTTCGGCCGACGGGCGTGCGCGATAGAGCACGGCGATCCGTTCCGGCGGCATCGCCTCGTCATCGATCAGGGCGGCGAGGCGGGTCGCGATCCAGCTGCCTTCGGCCTCGGCATCGTCCGCCTCGTGGCATGCGACGCGGCCGGGGTTGAGATAGGCGCCGGTACCGTCGCGTCGTTCGTCGAGTTCGATCGGCCGGGCGCCGCGCTTGGGATCGCTCTCGATCACGGCGCGCGCCAGCCCGGTGATCGCCCGGCCGCAGCGCAGGTTGATACCCAGCCGGTAGGTGGCGGCGTCGGGGAAATCGCGTCCGAACCGGCGGATACGCTCGATCTCGGCATGGCGGAAGCCGAAGATCGCCTGATCCTCGTCGCCGACCGCCCAGATCCGTCCGCCGCCGGTCAGGAACAGCTTGAAGAACCCGACCTGGGCCGAGGTCACGTCCTGGTATTCGTCGACCAGCAGATCGGTGAAGCGCCCGAACAGCTTGGTGGCGAGCGCCGGGTCGGCCTGGCAGCGCTCGATGATCCGATGCTGGATCTCGGCATGGTCGTAGAGCGCCGCCTGGTCCATGGCGGCCTGGTATTTCGGATAGGCCTGGGCCGCGCGTCGCCACACCTCGCCGACATCGGCCGACGTTGCGAGCCGGCCGATCTCGGCCTTGCCCATCAGCCGGGCGCGAAACCCGTCGAAGGCGCCCAGCAGGTTGACGCCGTCTTCGTCGACATCGAGCGCGCTGCGGCCGAACAGGCGGGTCACGAAGCCTTCGCGGCTCTCGCCCGGGCGTTCCTCGTCGCCCCGCCGGCGCTCGTCGATCAGCAGGCCGAAATCCGCAACGACACCCAGCGACCCGGCGGCGGCGCGCAGGATGGCTTGCGCGAAACCGTCGATCGTCCGCACGCGCCGTTCCAGGGACCGGCGATCCTCGATGAACGTGTCCAGCCGGTCCAGCATCTCGGCGGTCGCGCGCCGGGTGAAGGTGACGAGCGCCATCCGGTCGGGCTCGGCGCCCTGCTCGCGCCGGTGCAGGTAGCGGGCGACGAGCGTGCGCGTCTTGCCGGCGCCGGCGCAGGCCTGCACCAGGGCATGGCCGTGCGGTCCGGTCGCGGCGGCGAATTGCTCGTCGGTCAGGTCGAGCGCCGGGCGTCCGGCAAAGTTCAGGAGCGGCATGGATCGGGATCTCGGCCGCCGCCCGGGGACGGCGGCCGATCGATCAGGCGGCCAGGCCGCGTTCCAGGCAGCTCGCGAGCCGCTTGGCGAACGCGACCGGGTCGGGCAGCGGCTCGCCCTCGACGATGCGGGCCTGATCCAGCAGCAGCCAGGCGGCATCCTCCAGCGCCGGGCCGGTTCCGCCCTGGCCCAGGCGCTCGGCCAGGCGCGCGATCAGCGGATGGCGCGGATTGACCTCGAGCACCCGCTTGCTCTCTTCGCCCAGCTGCTTGTGCTGCTTCAGCAGGCGCGCCAGATGCATGTCCATGTCGCCTTCGTCCGCGACCAGGCAGACGGCACTCTCGGTCAGGCGATCGGTCGAGCGCACGTCCTTGACCGCCTCGCCCAGCGTCAGCTTCAGGAGCGCGATCAGGTCGGTGGTGCCGGCCGGCGCCGGGGTCTCCGCCGGCTTGGCCGCATCCTTGTCGCCGCTTTCGATCGCGCCCAGGTCGGCACCGCCGCGCGTGACGGAGCGGAATTCGTGCTCCTTGAACTTCGCGACCATCGGCAGCCAGAACTCGTCGACCGGGTCGGTCAGCAGCAGCACCTCGACGCCCTTGGCCCGGAAGCCTTCGAGCTGCGGGCTGCGCAGTGCCGCTTCCGGCGAATCGGCCGTGATCGTGTAGATCGCGGTCTGGCCCGGCTTCATCCGGCCGACATATTCCTCGAGGCTGGTCAGCCCTTCGGCGCCGGTCGAACGGAAACGGGCAAGGCCCAGGATCGCGTCGCGCTGTTCGAAATCCTCGTACAGGCCTTCCTTCAGGACCGCGCCGAAATTCTCCCAGAATTTGGCATAGTCGGCCGGCGCATCCGCCGCCTTCTTGGCCAGCTCGCCCAGCACGCGCTTGGTGACGCCCTGGCGGATCTTGGCGATCAGCGGGCTCGCCTGCAGCGTCTCGCGGCTGATGTTGAGCGGCAGGTCCTCGCTGTCGACCACACCTTTCAGGAAGCGCAGGTAGGCTGGGATCAGCTCGGCACAATCGTCGGTCACGAACACGCGGCGGACGTAGAGCCGGACCGAATGCTTGCGCGTCGGATCGAACAGGTCGAATGGCTTCGATCCCGGCACGAACAGCATGCTGGTATATTCGATGACGCCTTCGGCCTTGTAGTGCAGCGTCAGCCAGGGCTCGTCATAGGCATGGGCGACGGAGCGGTAGAACTCGGTCGACTGCTCCGGCGTCACCTCGCTCTTGGACCGGGTCCACAGCGCCGAAGCGCTGTTCAGCGTCTCTTCCTTGCCGTCCTCGTCGAGCACGATCGGCAGCGCGATATGGTCGGCATAGGTCTTGACCACATGCTTCAGGCGGGCGGCCAGCATGTAGTCGGTCTCGTCTTCCTTCAGGTGCAGCGTGATGCGCGTGCCGACCTCGGCCGTCTCGACCGGTGTCACCGTGAACGCGCCCTTGCCGTCGGATTCCCACTGGTGTGCATGGGCCTCGCCGGCCTTGCGCGAGACGACCTCGACCCGGTCGGCGACCATGAAAGCCGAATAGAACCCCACGCCGAACTGGCCGATCTGGCTGACGTCGCGCTTGGAATCCCCTTCCAGGCCCTTCAGGAACGCGGCCGTGCCGGAGCGCGCGATCGTGCCCAGGTTCTCGATCAGCTCGGCCTCGCTCATGCCGATGCCATTGTCGAGGATGGTCAGCGTCTTCGCGGCCGCATCGGGCTTCAGCACGACGCGATACTTGCCGTCCGGCGCGCTCAGCGCGGGTTCGGTCAGCGCCAGGTAACGGCGCCGATCGCACGCGTCCGACGCGTTCGAGATCAGCTCGCGCAGGAAGACTTTCTTGTCGCTGTAGAGCGAGTGGGCGACGATGTCGAGCAGGCGGGAGACTTCAGCCTGAAAGCTATGGGTTTCTGCCATCCTTAGAACCATTGACCTGATTGCATGAAACGGGCCCCTCATATGTAGGACGGACGCCGCGACCGCAAGAGCCGGCTGGCGCAGGCCCGTCGCTCCGTCGGCGGTGCTTGCATTTGCGCATCATCGGCCCGATCTTCGGGGCATGGGATCGACCCTCGAGTCCGGGCGGATCACGGCGGTATTGGGCCCGACCAATACCGGCAAGACCCATCTCGCCATCGAACGCATGCTGGGCCACGCCTCCGGCATGATCGGGTTTCCGTTGCGCCTGCTCGCGCGCGAGAATTACGACCGGATCGTGCGCGAGAAGGGCGTGCGCGCCGTGGCCCTGATCACGGGCGAGGAAAAGATCGTGCCGCCGAACCCGAGCTGGTTCGTCTGCACCGTCGAATCCATGCCGCTCGACCATCAGGTCAATTTCCTCGCGATCGACGAGATCCAGCTCGCGGCCGATCCTGAGCGCGGCCATATCTTCACCGACCGGCTGCTGAACGCGCGCGGCCGGTACGAGACGATGTTCCTGGGTTCCGACACGATCCGGCCGCTGCTGCGCAAGCTGGTGCCCTCGGCGGAGCTGGTCTCGCGCCCGCGCTTTTCCACCCTCACCTATACCGGCCCGCAGAAGGTGACGCGCCTGCCGCCGCGCAGCGCCATCGTCGCCTTCTCCGTCTCCGACGTGTTCGAACTGGCGGAGCTGGTCCGGCGCCAGCGCGGCGGTACGGCCGTGGTGCTGGGCGCCTTGAGCCCGCGGGCGCGCAACGCCCAGGTCGCGATGTATCAGGCCGGCGAGGTCGACTACATGGTCGCGACCGACGCGATCGGCATGGGGCTAAACATGGACCTGGACCATGTGGCCTTCGCCCGCCTCACCAAATTCGACGGCCGGGGTCCGCGCCGCCTGACCGCACCCGAGATCGCCCAGATCGCCGGCCGCGCCGGGCGGCACATGAACGACGGCACGTTCGGCACGACGGCCGAGGCCGGCCCGCTCGACGAGGAACTGGTCGAGGCGGTCGAGGCTCATCGCTTCGATCCGCTGACTGCGCTGTGGTGGCGCAATCACAAGCTGGATTTCCGCACGGCCCCGTCGTTGCTGAAGAGCCTCGAGGCCCGTCCGCCCTCGCCCGTGCTGCTGCGCGCCGAAGGCGGCGACGATCAGGTGGCCCTGCAGGCGCTGGCCCGCCAGCCGGACATCGCGAAGAAGGCGACCAACCCGGGCGCGGTGCGGCTGCTGTGGGAGATCTGCCAGATTCCGGATTTCCGCAAGGTGATGACCGAGGACCATGCCCGGTTGCTGACCCAGATCTTCCGCCACCTGACCGGTCCCGACGAACGCCTGCCGCCCGATTGGGTCTCGAGCCAGATCGCGCGCATCGATCGGGTCGACGGCGATATCGATACGCTCGTCCAGCGCATCGCCCATATCCGGACCTGGACCTACATCACCAACCGCATCGGCTGGCTTGCCGACGGCGCCGCCTGGCAGGAGCGGACGCGCACGGTCGAGGACAAGCTGTCCGACGCCCTGCACGACCGCATCACCCAGCGCTTCGTCGACC
Organism: Aliidongia sp.; assembly: GCF_035943795.1. Taxonomy (NCBI): domain Bacteria; kingdom Pseudomonadati; phylum Pseudomonadota; class Alphaproteobacteria; order Rhodospirillales; family Dongiaceae; genus Aliidongia; species Aliidongia sp. Next base: position 48,165 of record NZ_DASZBY010000141.1, read on the forward strand.
GGCGCTCGGCGTTCCTGGTGCGCAGCCTGCAGGAGGCCCGCGAGCTGCTGGCGACGGTCAGCGACGAGGGCGAGGTCTGGGTCGAGGGCCATTTCGTCGGCGCCATGAAGGGCTTTTCGTTTCATCCGGATCCTGCCGCATCCGGCGAGGGCGCCCGGACCCTTATGGTGGCGGCGAACCGCATGCTGCGCGGCGAGGTCCAGGCCCGCGGCCGGCGGTTGGTCGCGGCGGACGATGCCGCCTTCACGTTGGCGCCGGACGGCACGCTGGCTTGGCTGGGCGAACCGGTCGCCCGCCTGGTCGCCGGCGATCGGGCGCTGACCCCGCGGGTCGACCTGCGGACGGTCGATTTCCTCGAAGGCGACACGCGCGAAGCGGTCAAGCGCCGGCTCGAGCGTTATGTCCGCGGCGTGACCGACCGGGTGATGGCGCCGCTCGAAGCAGCACTCGCGAGCCCGATTGCCGCCGCCGCCCGGGGGCTGGTGTTCCAGTTGGGCGAGGGGCTGGGGTCGATCGACATCGAGCCGGTCCGGTCGCTGATCGCCGACCTCGACGCCGACGAGCGCAAGGCGCTGGCGCGGTTCGGCATTCGTTTCGGTACCGAGACGATCTATTTCGAGCGGTTGCTGAAGCCGGCGGCGGTGAGCTTGCGGGCCCTGCTCTGGACCGTTCATCACGGCACCGGCCCGTTGCCGACGCCGCCCGCAGGCCGCCTGTCGATGGCGCGCGAGAGCTTGCCCACGGCCTATCTCGATGCGGTCGGCTATCGGCCGGTCGGACCGCGCGCGATCCGGGCCGACCGGCTGGAGACGCTGGCGGCCGCGCTCCGGGCCAAGGCGCGGGACGGGCGGTTCGCGCTCGACGGCGCGCTCGCGGCGCTGGTCGGAGCCCCCTCGGGCGATCTGCCCGGCATCGTCACGGCGTTGGGCTATCGGGGCGTGGTCGAAGACGGGGTCACCAGCTATGTCGCCAGGCGGAGGCCGGCCCGGCGCAAGGAGGCGCGGTCGGTTCCGCCGGCCGCGGTCGATCATCATCCCTTCGCGAAGCTCGGCGTGCTACGAGGCCGTGGTTGAGCGGCGACGGCGTCGCGACGCTGCGTATCGACAAGTGGCTGTGGCATGCCCGCCTGGCCAAGACCCGCTCGCTGGCGGCCCGGCTCTGCGCGGCGGGGGCCGTCGAACTGGCCGACCGGCCAGTGGCGAAGCCCAACCAGGCGGTTCGCATCGGCAGCCGGATCACGGTCGTGCAAGGGCGCCAGCGTCGCCGGATCGAGGTGCTCGCTCTCGGTAGCCGCCGGGGCCCGGCCGTCGAGGCCCAAAGTCTCTACCGCGAGCTGGCGCCGCCCGAACCGTTGGCCCGCATCCCCGACGACTGGGTGCCGCTCCTGGCCGACGAGTGACAGAATTTCTGCAACTTATTTGCGCGAAGTTTAGACGTCATGCATCGACCGGTGTACGGTAGATCCGTGGGATCCTTCCTCCGGCCGAGCGCTTTGGGGACCGGCGGACGTGCTCGATCACGGCGCCAACGACTCATCTGACGGAGTTTTGCGGCGATGGTGGATTGGAACGACGACATTACTCTCGGGACCTACAAATACGAGGGCCGAGAGATCCATCTGCAAGGTCTCTATCGAGGCTTCAGTATCCAGAGAAAGCGGTTGGGCACGACCAACACGAGTTCGGCCTACTATTATTTCCTGGGGAATCCCCACACGGTGGGTGCCTACACCGCCGATACGAGCGACTGGTACACGAGGCTGCTGCGCTCGATCGCGACGGCTTGGGGCAACAATGCGGGCGGAACACCGCCGACCGGCCATGTCAACGCGCCGAACGGGCATGAAGCCTACTACCGGGGAACCAGCATGTGGGACGGTTCCTGAACCCATCGATCTATCGCCGACGGAACACCAGGCCCAGGTTGTTGGCCGGCATCGGGGCGGTTTCGGTCAGTGCCAGGCCGGCGGCGTGGGCCGTTTCCACGACGGTTTCCAGGTCGCGCACACCCCAGGACGGGTCCTGGCGGCGCAGGTTCTGATCGAACGCCTCGTTGCTGGGCGCCGTATGTCGGCCGTCGCGCTTGAATGGGCCGTAGAGGATCAGCGGCGCACCCACGGCCAGGATCCGCGCAGCGCCGCCCAGCAGGCCGACCGCGGCCGCCCAGGGCGCGATATGGATCATGTTGACGGCGACGATCGCATCCGCCCGATCGATCGGCCAGTTCGACTGCGCGGCATCGAGCGCCAGGGGTGGGCGCACATTGTCCAGGCCGGCCTCGGCCGTCCAGGCGACGATGCTGGCGCGTGCGGCGGCATCGATGTCGGTCGGCTGCCACGACAGATGGGGCAGGCGGCGGGCGAAGAATGCGGCATGCTCCCCCGTGCCGCTCGCGATCTCCAGCACCAGGCCGGCAGGCGGCAGAACGCGCGTCAGCAGTTCCAGGATCGGCGCCCGGTTGCGCTCGGTTGCGGGGGCGAACCGGCGCGGATCGATCGGCGGTTGGGCGGGGCGGCGGGGATCGGGCGTTGGCGTCATGATGGCCGGACGATAGCAGCTTCGCCCCGGCCTGCCGATGCGCTTCGGCCGCCCGACGGCGCTTTCGGCGCCATCGCAGTTGAACGGGTTTGCCGCTCATGATACGGACCGCTGCATGTTCGACCGTATTCTCGATCTGCTGATGCCCGGTGGCGCGCCGCGGGGGGAGCCGGAGATCCATGTCGCGGTCGCCGCCCTGCTGGTCGAAGCCGCGCGGATGGACGATCGTTTCGATCCGGCCGAGCGGAGGGCCATCCGCCGGGTGCTGGGTCGGCGCTTCGCCCTCGACGAGGCATCGATCGATCAGCTGATCGCGACGGCGGAGCAGGCGGTCGAGGGCTCGAGCGCGCTCTATCGCTTCACCCGCGTGGTGGCCGAGCGGTTCGACCCGGCGGCGCGGGTCGGCATGATCGAGATGCTGTGGGAAGTTGCCTATGCCGATGGCACGCTCGACCCGGACGAGGATGCGCTGATCCGGCGGATCGCCGGCCTGATCTTCGTCGAAGACCACGAGCGCGGCGTCGCGCGCCAGCGGGTCCTGGCCCGGTCGGGCAACGTGCCGCAGGGCTGACGCGCCTATTTTTGGACTTGCGGGATTGTCTCCCGCGCTTTTTCAATGCGGGGCGGCCACCCCTGGGGAAAATCATCGGCCGCTTCAGCCGCAACACGGGAAACGAGACCGATGAGCTACGTCGTCACCGAAGCCTGCATCAAGTGCAAGTATATGGACTGCGTGGAAGTCTGCCCGGTCGATTGCTTTTACGAGGGTGAGACCATGCTGGTCATCAATCCCGACGAATGCATCGATTGCGGCGTGTGCGAACCGGAATGCCCAGCCGAAGCGATCATTCCGGACAGCGACGGGCAGGCGGAGAAGTGGCTGGGCGTCAATCGCGACTATTCGTCCAGCTGGCCGAACATCACGCGCAAGGGCGAGGCCCCGGCCGATGCCGATGCGTGGAAGGGCGTCGACGGCAAGTTCGACAAGTATTTCACGCCGACGCCGGGCAAGCGCTAATCCCCGCCAGCCCCGGGCGCGCCCAGGCCTCACGCGTAACGTAGAGGGCACTTGCGACGCCTCGCCGCACAGTAAAGCGGCCCAGATCGTCCGGTTCATGGTTGCCATGCCGGCGCCGTATGGCGTTTGGCTGGCAATTGTCGTGACTTTTGTGTTACTGTTCTTCTCGAACGGAGCATCGTAGACGTCTCAGACGGTCTAAAATTTCTGGGCATCTCGCGAGTGCGGCCCGGTCACCCCCATCCGTACGGTCGGATTGCATCCCTTGGTGCCGGCGAGCCGGTTTGTTCGCTAGCCGCCGGATTTGTGACGAGCGCCCTGCCGACCTGGCCACAGGCTTTTGAGAGAATCGGATGTCGGAAAAACTAGCTTTTGCTGAAGGCGATTTCGTCGTTTACCCGAGTCATGGCGTCGGCAAGATCCTGGGCATCGAGGCCCAAGAGATCTCCGGTTATCGGCTGAACGTTTTCGTCGTGCATTTCGACAAGGACCGCATGACGCTCCGGGTGCCGGTCACCAAGGCCAAGGCATCCGGCCTGCGCCGTCTTTCGACCCAGAAAGAGATGCAGGTGGCGCTGGTCAAGCTCAAGGGGCGCTCCAAGGCGAAGCGCACCATGTGGAGCCGCCGCGCCCAGGAATACGAGGCGAAGATCAATTCGGGCGATCCCGCGTCGATCGCCGAGGTGGTGCGCGATCTCTATCGCAACGCCGGCCAGCCGGACCAGTCCTACAGCGAGCGCCAGATCTACCAGGCGGCGCTCGACCGGCTGGTGCGCGAGTTTGCCGCCGTCGAAGAGATCGACGAGAGCACCGCGACCGAGCGTCTGGAGCAGATGCTGAACGCAGCCTGAGTTCGATCTCGGGTCTACGATCGGCGTGCCGTGAAACGGGGCCGGCCCTGATCCTCGCGAGAGGCATCGGGGCCGGCCTTTCGCTTTTCGCCGTCAAGCCTATGGCGTGGCCCGGGGGCGGCGCGCTAAACTTCCGGGGATGAGCCAGCCTCGCACTCCGCCCCGTCGTCGCTTCGGCATCCTGGTCGGCCGGCGACGCGTCTGGGCCGTCTCGTCGATCCACGCCGAAATCGACCGGCTCCGCACCATCCACACCGCCATCGAGCGCCGCCTGCAGCCGGGCGATGCGCTGGTCTATCTGGGCAACATGATCGGGCGCGGCACGGCGGTGCGCGAGACGCTCGACGAGCTGCTGGCTTTCCGCCGCGCCTTCATCGCCCGTCCGGGTGCCTTCGCCAGCGATCTGGTGTACCTGCGGGGTAGCCAGGAAGAGATGTGGCAGAAGCTGCTGGAGCTGCAGTTCGCGCCAAATCCGGCCGAGGTCTACCGCTGGATGCTCGACCACGGGCTGGCCGCCACGCTCGAAGGCTACGGCATCAACCGCAACCACGGCTCGGTCGCGACCCGCGACGGGCCGGTGGCGATCACGCGCTGGACCAACGAGGTGCGTGCCGCGGTCAATGGCGCGCCCGGCCATGGCAACCTGCTGACCGCCTTGCGCCGCGCCGCCTATACCGCCGACAACGAGTTGCTGTTCGTCCATGCCGGCATCGATCCCAGTCGGCCGCTGACCGCCCAGCACGACAGTTTCTGGTGGGGTGGCGCCGGCTTCCTCGACCTGACCGAGCCTTATGGCGGCTTCGCCAAGGTCGTGCGCGGGTTCGACAAGCATCATGGCGGCCTGCAGCAGGCGCCGTTCGCGGTCTCCATGGACCGGGGCTGCGGCTTCGGTGGGCCGCTCGCCGCCGCCTGCCTGACCCTCGACGGCCAGATCGCCGAGGCCTACGAGGCCTGAACCCCGAATACTTGCATCGGAAATTTTTTGCGACGCCCCTGATCCGGCGCCGTGCGTCGCGCGTATTGCCTTCGGAGGCCGGCTTGGACCCGGTGCCTCGGAGGTAAACCGTCATGGCGCATATCGACGATCCGGAGACGCAGCGGGCCAACCTGACCTTCATCAAGGCGTCGATGAAGGTGCCGCTGCTGAGCCGCGAGACCGAGTTCGAACTGGCGTGCCGCTGGCGCGAGCAGAACGATACGCGCGCGCTGCATGATCTGGTCGGCGCTTATACCAGGCTGGTGGTCTCGACCGCCGGACGCTTTCGCAATTACGGCCTGCCGATGGGCGATCTGGTGCAGGAGGGTAATGTCGGGCTGATGCAGGCCGCGGCGCGCTTCGAACCGGCGCGCGACGTGCGCTTTTCGACCTATGCCGCCTGGTGGATCCGCTCCGCGATGCAGGATTACGTGCTGCGCAACTGGTCGATCGTGCGCACCGGCACGACCGCGGCCCATAAATCCCTGTTCTTCAACCTGCGCCGCCTGCGCGCCCGGATCGAGGACGTGTCGGGCCGGCCATTCGGCGACGAGGGCCGCCGCAAGATCGCCCAGGAACTGCGCGTCGATCTCCACGACGTCGTCACCATGGAGCGTCGCCTGTCGGGCAGCGACCAGTCGCTGAATGCGCCGATCGGCGAGGGCGGCGACGATGACTGGCAGGATTTCCTGGCCGACGTCCGGCCGAACCCGGAAGAGGTCGTGATCGGCCTCCGCGACGCCCGGACCCGGTCGAAATGGCTGGCCGAGGCGCTGTCCGAACTCTCGCCGCGCGAACGGACCATCATCGCCGAGCGCCGCCTGCGCGACGAGGGCGCCACGCTCGAGGAACTGGGCCGCGAGTTGGGCGTGTCCAAGGAACGGGTCCGGCAGCTCGAACATCGCGCGCTCCAAAAGCTGCGGCAGTCGATGGCGCGGCATGTCGATCGTCCCCAGGATCTGCTGATCGACGCCTGACGAGTGGCGCCGCCTCTGCTAGACCTCGTGCCGGATCATCGATCGGGGGGAGGCGGCATGGCGGGACGGTGGCTGATCGGCATGGCCGCCGCGTTCCTCGCCGTCACGGCACCGGCCGGCGCCCGGTCGCGCAGCGGGGCGAGCGTCGCGTTGGATCTGCCTGAAATCGCCAACGGCATCGTCGCTTCGGTCGAGGATGGCGTGACCCTCACCCTCGACGACGGGCGGGTGCTGCGGCTGGCCGGCCTGCTGGCCCCGGCACCGCCCCTGACCATGGGCCAGGATGCGTCCTGGCCCAGTGCGGAAGCCGCCCGGCGCGCTCTGGCCGACCTGACGCTCGGCAAGAATGTCAGTCTCCATGCGGCCCAGCCGGCGCCCGATCGCCACAACCGGCTGGTGGGCCAACTCGTCGCCGCCGACGGCACCTGGCTGCAGCCGGTGCTGCTGCGCCAGGGCGCCGACCGGGTCGAGCCGGCGCCCAATGCCGGCACCGTCGCGGCGCCGCTGCTCAAGGCCGAGGCGGAAGCGCGCCGTCGCCACAAGGGCCTCTGGCGCCTGCCAGCGTACGGGGTGCGCACGCCGGAGACATTGACCGCGCGCGATACCGGCAGCTTCGTCCTGGTCGAGGGCCGGGTGCTGTCGATCGCACCGACCCACGAAGCGACCTACCTCGATTTCGCCCAGGATTGGCACCACGGCTTCACCGTGCGCATCCCCCACGGGGTCCTGCAGCGCGCATCCGGGTTCGACCCGGCGGCGCTGGAGGGCCGCCGGATCCGCGTGCGCGGGTGGCTCGTCTACGAAGGCCGGCCGATCCTGGATCTGGCCGACCTCGCCGCGCTGGAACCGCTGCCCGGCCGCCGCAAGCCACCCGCGCCGCCTTGAGGCTTTTCCGCTGGGGGCCCTCTGCGCTATAAGGGCGCCCATGTCTCCGTAGCTCAGCAGGATAGAGCATCGGTTTCCTAAACCGGGGGTCACGTGTTCGAATCACGTCGGGGACACCATTCTTCCAAGTTCGTCACTTATCAGTGGATTATGGGCCGCACCACCGTTTCTCCCTGACATCGTCCCTGATAGTCCACCTCCTCGCGCTGGACCTCGCCTTTCGGCTCGCGCGTCATGTCAGTCCTTTCGGAATCCGGATGCAATCCAGGCAAACGCCAAGCCGATAAGCCCAAAAGCTATCGGGGGAACCAGCGCCATCTCCGCATATTGGGTAAGTGGGAGGGTTGTCGTGGGCTGGGGTCGGCGCGGTGAAAGCGGTTCGTGCCATCACCGAAAACGGATCATCGCCAGCGTAATCGGTGGCTGCTCGTGCTGCATTATCAGCGCGGCTAATTTCATGTTCGCTGACCTCGGAGATCCGCTGGGCGGCAAAAAAGAAGATCAAAGCGATCCATGCCATTGACAGCACAACCCAGCAACGAATAGCCTCTCGTCCCCAGTTCACTCTAATCGCCCCCAATTCTCAGCTGATCAGAAGATCGTACAGTTCCCCAGCGCCGTCCTTACAGGCGCCAATTCCTGTAGCCGAAAGCGTATCGCAATCGAAGCTACATCGGAGGGTCGAGCCGTCGCGCGCAAAAAGC
>NZ_DASZBY010000142.1:0-3157 GCF_035943795.1 Aliidongia sp.
ATGATCTCGGCCGAAGGCGGCATGGGAGAAGTCCCGTACGACAACATGCCGGCCCTTCTGCACGCCAAGGAGATGGTTATTCCAGCGGTGTACGCCTCGAAGCTGCGCAACATGACCGCGGACCCTACGTCGCAAGCGAAAGCGCTCGTGGCAGCGATGAGCCAGCCCGGGCCGCAGGTGCCGACCCAGATGCGTTCCCTCGCATCGCCTGCAGGATCCGCCTCAGAAAGCATCGCGGCCAGCATGCGGGCGGGATCGTCCGGTGGCGGATCGACCGGGCTTGGCGGCGCCGATCGAGACATCCACTTCCATTTCGCACCCACGGTCGCCGCGGTGGACGCGACAGGCGTCGACCGGATGCTGCAAAACCATCAGGACGTGTTCATCAAGAACGTCCGAAACTGGCACCGGAACGGCAAGCTCGGGCCGCAGGGAGTCGGACGATGATCCCTTCAGTCCATCATTTCCCCACGCCAGGCGAGCGCCTGCGCCAGCGTGTAGAGGCCGATATCCGGACCGGCCTCGACGGCCTGCACCCGCCCGAGGTGATCGAGTGGGTCATCACCGATCTGGGGCGCCGCTATCCCTGGGAGCCGATCGATCACGAGCCCGTGCCGGTTCCCAAGGAATTAGCAGCGGTGGCGCAAGAGTTGATGAACGCGCTCGATCAGCGGCATGCCGAGCGAAACCTCGAAGTGTTCCTCGTGATGGTTCAGATGGAGATCAATCTCTATCGCGCGTTACATCCGCCGGGACCCGCAACGAGCATCACGACGCCCTGACGATTTTCCGCGCCGGCCATCACCTGGTCGAACGTGCTGGGCGCCGGGATCGTGTCACCATCCTCGACCATGGAACGGATGTGGCCCCGCAAAGCTTCCTCAGCCATGCGCCGGGCCTCATCCAGGGACGCGCCCGCGGTGATGCAGCCCGGGAAGTCGGGGAATGACACGCCAAAGTCGCTATCCGGCGTTTTGTGGATCATGGCGATGTAGTCGTCCAGATGGTTCATGCCGGCTTCCTCAACCGCACACCAGCACCGCCGCCATTCTCCGGAATAAATTCTACCCCGGCGGCCTCAAGCGCTCGCTGGATCGCCGCGAGCGTCGCGTTGTTGGGTTCCCGCTGGCGGTTTTCGAAGCGGGTGATGGTAGCGCTACCGATCTTAGCCGCTGCGGCCAGATCGCGAACGCCCCATTCGATGGCCGCGCGGGCCATTCTACATTGGATCGCTGTAATCATAGGATCACAATACGATCAATTATCATTTGACGCAACAGGGATGATATGATCATACTGTGATCACTTCGGCCGGACCGAGTGGTGGAACACTCGACCCGGCCTAACCCTAACCGGATCACAGGAGATCACGGAAATGGCTACTCACGATCTTAGCACGGGCTGTCCGTCGGTGCCGAGCCGGCGATCGTTTATTGCCTTGGCGGGCACCAGCGCGGCTGTGCTGACGGTCGCTCTGACCGCGCCCCCTTCCCCAGCATCGAGTGATGCCATGCTGATGAAGCTTTGCCGCTCGTGGCAGGAAACATCCGACCAGATCGATGCCATCTGCGACGTCATCCACGGCCTGCGCACCGACGCCGCTGCGGCCGTCCCGATGCCGGATCCGATCCGCCAGTACCTCATCCCGCCCGCCACCTTCGACGGACTGCCTCGAGTTCGACGAGATCGCTTCGACCTGGTGAATCGCCGAAACGAGCTGGCCGACCTCGTCGCCCACTCGAACGGGCTGACGCCAGCCGCCACAACATCGCTGCAGGAAGAGGCGCAAGAGATCGCCGGCATCCTGGCGGCGATCGAGGCCTATGATATCGAGATCGCCGCGGAGCGCACCCGAAACGGGCACGACGAGGCATCGGCGCAGCATGGGCGGCTGGTCGCCGATCGCAACGCGCTGCGGGAGCAGATTAGCCGGACGCCGGCCGCGTCGGTCGCCGGCTTGGCGGCGAAGCTCCATCTGCTCGACTGCATGTGCGGCTACTCGTATGCCAACGAGGGCGACGAGGACTTCTTCGCGGCCGAGCTGGTCCGCGACGCGGCGCGCCTGGCGGATCTGCCGGCTTGTCTCGCCTTTGCACCCCGGGAGGCCTGATCATGAGCGATACGGCATCCCTGGCGAGCCCTGGCGCCCACGCTACCGGCGACGCGCTGCTGCTCGGCCTCGCCGCCCATTACGCCAGGGCGGTCAACGCCAACCTGGATTTCGATGACGAACAAGGAGAGTGGGCCGGCGCCGCGCAAAGCTGGCTCGATCAGCAGGCCGAGAGGTGCTCGCATCGCATCGATCCGCTGATCGAGGCGATATGCAGCGTTCCGGCAGAGAGCCCCGTCGGCGCGCTGATCCAGCTGCAGGCGCTGTCCCGGTTCGTCGGGATCGGTTCCGACGATCTGGCGATGGAACACCATTGGGACCGGATGCGAGAGCAAGCCATCGCGTCGATCCAGCAAGTGCTGCTGCAACTGGTCGATCCGACCATCGCCGCTGCTGCCAAGGCAATGCAGTGCATGGGCCCGGGACCCGGTCCGTTTGTCGACGACGTGCCGACCTACGTGGAGACGATGAAGCGGAGTTTCGCCGAGAGGGACATCGACCTGGTGCGGAAGCCGAGGTCTCGGCGGGCAAAAGGGGGCGCCCAGTGAGACGGAATATGATACTGGTATCCGCCCCTATTCGCCCGCGTTCGAGGCCATCCGAATTTCCTTGGTGGGTAGTATGATGGGTAGAATTCTGATCGTCCGTCCTATCTATCTGTAATAAAACGGAAAAGACGATCGATAGGACGGACACCCCATCCGCCAATCTACCCCTGAAGTATTCGGCCGTTCCGCGGCTGTCGCCTACGCGCCGTGAGGCGCGCCACAGCACCATCAGCCTCGACGCTTATCCGCCCACGCATATTGAAATGCCCGACCCTAGAGCGTGTTCGTTTTAAATTGAAGCGTAACCTGAGTTGGCGAGATAGGCAGCGCACTCGGATGGCGAGAAACAGTCGAGCATCTTGCCGATGCGCTGCCAAGTAGCTTGGATGGTCCGCTCGCCGGCCTTGCGCAGCAAGGTCTTGAGCTTGGCAAAGACCTGCTCGATCGGGTTGAGGTCGGGGCTGTAGGGCGGCAGGAACAGGAGCTTAGCGCCGGCTTG